>JANPIA010000461.1:0-9515 GCA_031424735.1 Segetibacter sp. | reverse complement strand
GGCGGAAATAAAGTTGCCATAGGGCTTAATAAGCTGGTAAATGGAAGCACCGCTGATGAAGAAAATAAAACAGCTTCTTTGCAAAAAATACAATCACTCCAATTTAAAAACAAGCCAGCATGAGTTTGTATATAAACCGGGTTAAGTACGCCAATATGTATGGCCCAACTGTTGGTGATAAAGTTCGACTGGGCGATACCGATCTTTTTATCGAAGTGGAGAAAGATCATACCATATATGGAGAAGAAAATAAATTCGGCGGCGGCAAAACCATTCGCGATGGTATGGCGCAATCGGGTACGGCCACACGCGATAATGGAGTGCTAGATTTTTTGATAACCGGTGTTATTATCATTGATCACTGGGGGATTGTTAAGGCTGATATTGGGATTAAAGATGGAAGGATTATTGGCGTTGGAAAGGCTGGCAATCCCGACATTATGGAAGGCGTTGATGAGAACATGGTAATCGGCGCTTCCACCGAAGTGCATGGCGGCGAAGGTTTGATAGCCACTGCCGGCGGCATCGATACGCACATACACTTTATATGCCCGCAGTTGATTGACCACGCATTATTCAGCGGCATCACTACTATGTTGGGTGGGGGCACCGGGCCGGCCGACGGAACCAATGCAACAACGGTAACACCCGGCGCATGGAATATCAGGAGAATGCTGGAAGCGGCGGATGCTTTCCCGATGAACCTTGGGTTTTTAGGGAAAGGCAATTGTGCAACAACAGCCCCACTGGTTGAGCAAATTGAAGCCGGTGCTATCGGTTTGAAAATTCACGAAGACTGGGGCTCCACCCCCGCTGTTATTGATGCATCCCTAACTGTGGCCGATGCTTTTGATGTACAAGTTGCCATACATACGGATACCTTGAATGAAGCTGGATTTTTAGAAGATACCATCAATGCCATCAACGGCAGGGTTATCCATACCTATCATACCGAGGGTGCAGGTGGCGGGCATGCGCCAGATATTATTAAGGCAGCCATGTATCCGAACATTTTGCCTTCATCTACCAACCCTACGCGACCATATACCATTAATACAATAGACGAACATTTGGATATGCTCATGGTTTGCCATCATCTTGATAAATCAGTACCCGAAGATGTGGCATTTGCGGATTCGCGTATACGCCCTGAAACTATTGCTGCCGAAGATATATTGCACGATATGGGCGTATTTAGTATGATGAGCAGCGACAGCCAGGCAATGGGTCGCGTGGCGGAAGTAATTACTCGTACATGGCAAACTGCCGATAAAATGAAAAAGCAACGCGGCTTTTTACCCGAAGATGACGGACACGAAAATGATAATTTTCGAGTGAAAAGATATGTTGTTAAGTACACCATCAACCCAGCCATAACGCACGGCATTTCTGAATACGTTGGTTCTATTGAAAAAGGAAAATTTGCTGACATTGTTTTATGGAAGCCCGCCATGTTTGGTGCAAAGCCAGAGATGATCATCAAAGGCGGAATGATCATCGCCAGTAAAATGGGTGACCCTAATGCATCCATACCAACCCCGCAACCTGTTATTTACCGGCACATGTTTGGCGCATACGGTAAGGCGTTGCACAATACCTGTTTTACTTTCGTTTCAAAGGCATCTTTGGAAAATGGTTGTGTACAATCTTATGGTTTACAAAAACAGGTTTTGCCGGTAAAGAACTGCCGCAGTATTGGCAAAAAAGATTTGATACACAACGATAAAACACCGGTGATAGAAGTGAACCCGGAAACATACGAGGTGAGGGTGGACGGCGATCAAATCACCTGCGAACCTGTTAGCGTTGTGCCGTTGGCCCAACGTTATTTTTTATTTTGATTGTTTCGTAGATACAGGTCGCGACCTGTCCTTGAAGACGAACATGCGGTAATTGGAAAATACGATTGCGACCTGTCACTACCATTTCAACAAACATCATCAACCATGCTGATAAAACAAAAACTGGGAAACGTGGAGGATATACAAATTGCTGACAGGGTGGTTGATATACTTTTTATTGAATGGTATGAAGCGAATAAGCGCATTCTGCATAAACAAACAAAGCGCGGACAAACCATTAACCTAAAATTCCTGCAACAAAATCCCGCTCTTGCAGATGGCGATATTTTGTACATGGACGATGCCAACATTGTTGTTGTTGAATTGAAGCCATGCCAGTCCATCGTAATAAAACCGTCCACAATACCGGAAGCGTCTGCAATTTGTTATGAGATAGGCAACAAGCACCTTCCCCTTTTTCACGAAGGGGATGATTTACTCATTCCGTTTGATGCACCGTTGTACCGGCTGTTACAAGCTTCCGGTTACAGCATGGTAGTGGAAGAACGAAAACTTTCCAATCCCATAAAAACTTCGGTTTTACCACATGCGCATGCCGGAAATAGCACCAGCCTTTTTAATAAAATTCTTCAGCTAACAACGCCCGCTAATGGTTAATGGCAACCTGCTTCAACTACTTCATTTATGCGATCCGGCATTGCCGGTTGGCGGCTTCTCTCATTCCGCAGGGCTTGAAACCTATGTGCACAATGGCAAGGTGCATGATAAAGAAACCGCCAGGGAATTTGTAGTGCAACAGATTTCCCAAAATTTATTATACACCGATGCTGCTTTTGTTTCGCTGGCATTTGATTCCGCAGCCGCTAACGATATTGCTGCGATCATTCGCCACGATGAAATGTGCACAGCCGTTAAGCTTCCGCAGGAAATGCGGCTTGCAAGCAATAAGCTGGGTATCCGGTTATTAAAAATATTCCAACAAAACTGTTCGTTTGAGTTAGCGCAACTGTACCAGTTAAACATCTACCAAAAAAAAGCGTTGGGGCATTATTGCATTGCATTTGGACTGTTAGCGCAGTCAATGGGTATGCTTAAAAAAGATGCACTCACCGGCTTTTTATACAATGCAGCATCTGGGTTTGTAACTAACAGTGTGAAATTAGTGCCCCTTGGTCAACAGCATGGGCAGGAAATAATGATGTCTGTTTTCCCATTAATAAACCAACTTGCGGAAATTGCCTTAACACCCAACGAAAGTATGATCGGTTTTTGCAATGCAGGCTTTGATGTGGGTAGCATGCAGCATGAGCAACTTTACACAAGGTTATATATGTCGTAGATGAGCGCCAGCAGTATCTAAATATGGAAAGGCAACAATTTATAAAAGTTTACTGAACAGATTTATCTTCGCAATTGTTACTTCGTGTACTCAATCCCCAAAAATAAACTTACATGGTAGCGTCGCCCCAAATCCTCGACACTAATAAGATAGTTGCCACTATTTTACAAGTGCTTGAAAATGCCTGGAACAATGCCGATGGTGCGGCTTTCAGCGAACCGTTTGTAATAGAGGCTGACCATGTAGATAGCAAAGGTTATTATCACCAGTCGAAAATTGGTATTGCCAAAAGTCACCAGAATATTTTTGACAGTGAGTTTAGAAGCAGTACAGCGCGGTACAGTTTAATTCAATCCCGCCAGGTTGATAAAAACATTATCATTGCTCATGCAGAAAAGATATTAACCGTGCCATCAGGATCGATGGAAGGAACTCACACTGCAACCCTCAGTTTTGTTATTGCCCGGAGAGATACCGTATGGTTGATTGAAAGTATGCACAGTACGGTATCCATCACCAAATAGTCCTCATCGGTGCCTTAACCGATTGAATTGATTGCCTTATTTAACATGATACATTGCCTGCCGAAAACTTATTAGTGATTGTTTCCTCTGGCGGTTCAGGGTGTTTGTAATAAACATCATTGCTAAATTACACCTCCGTTGCATGCAACCCTTATAGGTACAGGCTGGGTAAAATGCAGGAACAATAGGTTTTAGATAAATCGATGTAAAAGAAAATCATTGATCGCTTCTTACATCGAAGATTTAACCTACAAACGCTTATGCAAGAAAGAACATACATAAAAATTGGTGTAGCAGGTCCTGTGGGTTCTGGCAAAACTGCTTTGATAGAAAGATTGAGCAGGGCTATGTACAACCACTATAGCCTGGCTGTTATCACTAACGATATTTATACAAAAGAGGATGCCGAGTTTTTAACAAAGAATAGCTTGCTAGCCGCCGAACGAATAGTTGGTGTGGAAACAGGCGGTTGCCCGCATACAGCCATTCGCGAAGATGCCAGCATGAACCTGGAAGCAGTGGAAGAAATGGCGCAACGGTTCCCTGATGTTGAAATTATTTTTATTGAAAGTGGCGGCGATAATTTATCAGCAACCTTTAGCCCCGACCTTGCAGACGTAACCATATTTGTGATTGATGTTGCTGAAGGCGATAAGATTCCACGCAAAGGCGGACCCGGCATTACACGAAGCGACTTATTGGTGATCAACAAAATTGATCTTGCCCCGTATGTACATGCCAATTTGGAGATGATGGAAAGTGATACTAAAAGAATGCGCAAGGGCAGTCCTTTTGTATTTACCAATTTAATGAACGGCACCGGGTTAGATGCCGTTATTGGGTGGATAAAAATGTTTGCATTGATGGAAGATGTTGCAGAACCTGTATTATGCCGGTAATGCCGCATGTACATATAACCGCTGCATTGCGCAACAACCTGACTTACCTGAAAAATAGCTATGCTGCGCAGCCTTTTAAGGTGGCGAATGTAACCGAAGATAAGTTGGAAAACCTGCTGCGGTTAATGCTGATGAGTTCGTCGCCGGGTGTATTGAATAAGGATGATTTTAAAATGGATGTTAACGTGGAAGCCGGCGCTGCGTTGCATTGTACAACGCAGGGTTACCAGCGCATTTATACCATGCAGGGGAGAGCAGACCTGCAAATGAATGTGCATATGGCTGACAATGCATCGATGTTTTACCTGCCCCATCCAACCGTTCCGCATAGTGGTTCGGATTTTAGTTCGGTCAGCAACATCCATCTTCAAAAACGTCACCAGCTAATATGGAGTGAGATTATTACCTGCGGAAGAAAGTTAAGCGGCGAAGAGTTTCTGTTTAGAAAATTTCAATCGGTGGTGAATATTTATGTAGAGGGAAAGCTGGCAGTAAGGGAGAATGTTTTGCTTGAGCCATTCAAACGAAACATTCACGCAATGGGGCAACTGGAAGGCTACACGCATCAATCATCGTTAATGTACCTTAATACGGTGGCTGATATGGATTTACTTAGTGCATTATGCCTCGAATCTTTATCGGGTAAAGAGCATATTCATTATGGTGTATCGGCATTGCCGGTTAACGGCTTGCTGGTAAGAATACTTGGGTATAAAGGTGAACAGCTATTTGATTGCAACAACCAGCTTGCATCAATCCTTCAACGCAAACAAAAAGAGGCATTGGCATTATTATGAGTAATGAAATTTATTATTTGGTTGTAACTGCCATCACAATAAGTTGCCTGCACACTATTACAGGCCCTGACCATTACCTGCCATTCATCGCCCTGGCAAAAACAAAAAACTGGACACTGCACCAAACCATTACCTGGACGCTTCTTTGCGGTGCCGGGCATGTTGCAGGTTCCCTGCTGTTAGGCATCGGCGGTATCGCTTTTGGATTGTCCCTTTCAAAAATAACATGGCTTGAAAATGTACGTGGCGGGGCTGCAGCCTGGGCAATGCTACTGCTCGGTACTGCCTATTTATTATATGCGGTTTACCAGCTTTCAACAAATAAACGGCACAAACATTTTGAGGGCTATGATGATGGAGCGCTTTATGTTTACGAGCACAAACATGGAAGTGTAGTGTACCCGAATGAACGAAGGAAAGTAACGCCATGGGTGATGTTTGTTGTTTTCGTGCTGGGACCCTGTGAGCCTCTCATCCCCTTGCTTTCTTTCCCGGCTGCGCGGCAATCGGTCACCGGTGTTGTAGTGCTGGTTAGCGTTTTTACCATCTTCACATTGGCATGTATGGTAGCCATGGTGTTACTTGGGTATTATGGAGTAGCTTTTTTTAAAACAGAAAAATTAGAGCGGTATGTGCATGTTATTGGCGGATCAACCGTAATGATCTGTGGGACGGGAATGGTATTTATGGGATGGTAGAAAGGGTTTTTTGATAATGTTTTTTTTGAACCACAGAGGCAGTTTTGCGGCACAGAGGTACACATAGATTGCAGGATACAAAAATGGAGAACAAGCAAGGCTCATTCTCCACTCACATTAAAACTTGATAATCCCGCTTCTTCCTTTAGCGGTTATGCATTTAATTTAAACTCCGGAAATCTACCGGTACTAATTTGCTTACACCGGGTTCCTGCATGGTAACGCCGTAAATTACATCCACTGCACCCATGGTCATTTTGTTATGTGTTACAATGATGAACTGCGAATTGTCACTGAACTCCTGTATCATCTTGGTGAATTTGCCAACGTTGGCATCGTCCAGCGGCGCGTCCACTTCATCTAAAATACAGAATGGTGCAGGTTTAATGAGGTAGATAGCGAACAACAAGGCCGTTGCAGTTAGCGTCTTCTCTCCCCCACTCAGTTGTCCGATGCTGCTGGGGCGTTTGCCTTTTGGTTTAGCGATAATGTCAATACCCGTTTCAGCAAGATTTTCCGGGTTCTCTAAAATAAGGTCGCCAAAGTCTTCTTCAGTAAACAACGACCGGAACACTTTCTGGAAGTTTTCCCTTACCG
Source organism: Segetibacter sp. (assembly GCA_031424735.1). Lineage (GTDB taxonomy): Bacteria > Bacteroidota > Bacteroidia > Chitinophagales > Chitinophagaceae > Segetibacter. Next base: position 2,859 of record JANPIA010000461.1, on the reverse strand, counting down.
CATTAAAAGTATCAAGAAACTTTTGGTTGGCGGTTGTTTCCACTTCCTGTATGGTTTGCAACAAGCTTTCTTTAGCATCTACCAGGTCGTTTTTCTGCTCCACTATAAAATCATAGCGCTTCTTCATTTCGGTGTAAGCTTCAATGGCTGTAGGGTTAACTTCTCCCATATTCTCCAATCGCTTTTTCATACGGTCGGATGCTGCTTTCAAATCCTCTAACGAAGTATCGGTAGTTCTCGCCTGGTCAATGATCTCATCAAGATTGATCCTGAATTCAACACTAAGCCTTTCCTTCATGCCGGCAAGCTGCAACTTCAATTCATTCAATTTATCTTTTATCTCGGTAAGAATGTGATCGAGCATTTCCTTACTCTTCACCTTGTGGCGTAACTCACTTTCCTTTTCGCCTAATACATTACGAAGGTTGTAATATGCCTGGTCGGCATCGTTCAGTTTCTTTTCTTCCTCTTCCTTCATCCGCATCAGGTTTACCAAAAATGCTTCGGCATCTTTTAATGTGGCTTCGTTTTCTACTATATTTTCTGAAGCCTGTTTTAACTGCGTTGTATTCGTTTCAATTTGCAGGGTAAGATCGTTTAACTGGCTACGCTTAAACTGTAACTCTGTCGCTAAAGCTGATATTTTGCTTTGCTGCCGCGTTAACTGCAGGTTGCTTTCATTAAATAAACGGTTCACTTCCTGGTAGTCTTGTTCGGCAACCTTATAATCCTCATCCTGTGTTTTCATTTCATCGGATGATAGGCGCAACTGTTCATTTAACGCCAACAACTCTTCCCGTACATCTGCGATTGAGTCGTGGTTGGCGGCAAGATTATGCTCCAGGTCTTCCGCACGCTTTTGGGCGGTGGCTTGCGATGCGTTGAGGTTTTCAATTTTGTTCTGTAACGCAAACACCTGGTTAGTTAACTCGCTTATCTGCTGTTGTGTTTGCCTGATCGCGTTTTCTTTTAATTGCTGGGTGTGTGCTATCACTTCGTTTTGCCGGGTTTGTATTTCAGCTTTACGCTCCGCCACAATTTTATCCAGTACCACTATCTCCTGCCCCAGCTTCTCCAAATTCTTTGCACGTCCTATTTTCTTACCTTCAAACAACCCTACACTTCCCCCGGTTAGGCTGTATTTTCCTTTTACAAACTTGCCCGTTTTTTCCAACACTACTACGCCATTACTGTCTTGCAGTGCGCTTTCGTTTTCCGCTATGTACACATTGCTTAGCAGGTATTCCGCAAGCTTGCGATATTTTTCTTCTACCTCTATTACATCCATAGCAGCAATGGTTCCTTCCGGTTGATGACCATTAGCAACATTGTGATCGTTTACTTTATCGAGCAGGAAAAAATTGGCTTTGCCTTTTTTATTAGCATCCAGCAAATTCACCGCTTCCAATCCTTCGCGCAGGTCATTTACCACGTAATAGTTAAGGTAAGGTTCCAGCACATTTTCCACTGCTGCGCGGTATTCTTCTTTTACATAAATGATGTTGGTAAGGATGGGTGCTGCATGGTTCCAGTTAGTGTTCTTGCTTAAAAACTTTACGCTTTCCGGGTAACCCTCCATACTATCGATCATACTCTTCAACAAAGCATGCTCGTTGCGTTTTGCATCCAGCCTGCGGTTTTCCTCCGCCAATTTGCTGCGCAGATTTTCGAGTGCTTGCTGCGTTTCCAATATCTGTTGTTTGGTGGCTTCGTGCTGATCCTGCAATTCACGAAGATCAACCCGTTTGTCTTCCAGTTCCTGTTCTTTATTTATGCGTTGTTCTTCCAATTGTTTTAACTGGCTTTCACGTTGCTGGTGTTCGTCCTGCAACTGGGCAATTGCCCTTTGTAAGTTTTGAATGGATGCATCGGCAACCGCAACTTTCTTTTCCGCTTCAAACTGCTTCCGTTGTACATCCTGGAATTGACGTCGCAATTGATCCACTATAGAACGCTTCTCATCAAATTTGCGACGCTTTGTTTCAACATCCATCCTGGCCGTGTCCAACTGCGTTTGCAGGTTACTGAGCTTTTCTTTTTCCTCACCCAATTGTATCGCTGTAAACGAGATCGATTCATCTATACCACTTACCTGCCCTTCGGCCTTTTGTAAAAAATCTCTGAGGCTGGTTTCCTTTTCTTTTAAATATTGAAGCTTCTGACTTGCCAGGTTCTTTTCATTTTCCTGCGTGCGAAGTTTGGCAACAAGGTCGTTGAACTCATGCTGCATCGCCTGCAACGCTCTTTCCTTTTCTATAAAATTCACTTTTTCCTGTTCTACTTTAGCTTCCTCCGTGGCTATTTCGGCCTCCAGTTTAAACTTCTTATCGGTTTCTGTTTCCTGTTGAGCATTTAACTCGTGGTAAGTATCGTTGAAGCCTTCCAGTGAAGCTTTTGCCAGCTCAACCGAAACTTCTTTATATTCCTTCTTGATCTCGTAATATTTCTCCGCTTTTTTTGCCTGGTTCTCAAGTGTCTTCAACTGGTTGTTGATCTCAAATACAAGGTCTTCAATACGATTTAAGTCGGCTTCTGTAAGATCAAGTTTATTCTTTGCTTCCTTTTTGCGGGTTTTGTAAATGGTGATGCCAGCAGCCTGCTCCAACATACGGCGGCGGCTGTTCTCCTTATCGCGGATGATATCATCTACCATTCCCAGTTCGATGATAGCATAGCTGTCGGTGCTAACACCGGTATCCATAAAAAGGTTATGAATGTCTTTTAGGCGACAGCTCACATCGTTCATGCGATATTCGCTTTCGCCGTTCTTATAAAATTTACGGGTGATAGTTACCGTGCTGAATTCGGTAGGCAAAAGATTCTTTGTATTCTCAAACGTAAGACTAACCTCTGCCAAAC
>JANPIA010000460.1:0-30203 GCA_031424735.1 Segetibacter sp. | reverse complement strand
GGCAGGCGACCCTGAAAGTGCATTCGGTGGCGTATTGGTTTGTAATGGAAGTATTGACAAAGACACCGCAGAAGCCATCAACGAAATATTTTTTGAAGTGTTGATTGCCCAGCATTATGATGCGGATGCTTTTGAAGTATTAAAAGCAAAAAAGAACAGGATTTTACTACAATGCCATCCTCATCTTCTACCAAACACTTCCCAGGTAAAATCCGTTGCTAATGGTTTCCTCACGCAGCAAAACGATGAAGGAAACTACAAAGAATGGAACGAGGTGGGCGGACGGGAAACCTCTGTTATGGAAAAAGAAGATTTGGCTTTTGCAAACATTGTTTGTAAACATTTAAAGAGCAATGCCATCGCACTGGTAAAAAATAAACAGTTAGTAGGCAAGGGTTGCGGGCAAACCAGTCGTATAGATGCTTTAAAACAATCAATTGAAAAAGCAAAACAATTCAACTTTGATTTAAAAGGTGCAGTACTTGCATCCGATGCATTTTTTCCGTTTAGCGATTGTGTGCAGATTGCCCATACACAGGGGATAGAAGCTTTCATTCAACCTGGCGGTTCTATTCGCGATAAGGATAGTATAGATTACTGTGTGGAGAATAAATTAGCCATGGTGCTCACGGGCATGCGCCATTTTAAACATTAGTTTTTTCACCTGTCTCCATCCCTGATTTATGCCGGGCATAAAAAATGACCCACGCCTTGAAAGGCGCGGAAATTGAAAGACATGAGCAGACCTGTTTGAAGCAACAAGAATCACAAAAAAATAGAGATAAATCAAATGGTTTCCCTTCCTTATCAAGGAGGGGAAGACAGGTAAAAACTTGTTTTTATCAGTAAGGGGTGGTAATGCGGCGCACGAACTTTTCATACATCTCCATCCATCCATCAAACAACTGCTTATTGCCTAAAAGATGATTGTGAAAAATGGTGATGAAAGTGCCGTTGACAGCTTTGATCACATTATAGTATTGTTCCAATTCATCCGAAGCTTGTTGTAAGGTATAATGTTGTTCGTAAAAAGAATTTGCCTCCATATAACAGAAAGGATATACCAATAGGTCGGTGGTTTTTTCTTCAACAAGATCATACCATTTATAGGGCAGGCAATAAGAGGCGCGAAAGCCATTAATACTTCCGTAACCCATAGAAAAGTCGTTTAAAATGCCGGCACCAATCAATCGCTGATAGGTAATTGGCAAGCTCATCCTGATATAGTGCTGCCGGCTGTTCCTAACATCGTTTCCGGTTATTTCCTGCAAAGTTTTTACCTCTTCATGTAACACGTTTACATCTTCCGCGCTTTGCCACGATGGGTGAATACCAACCATATATTTTGAGGCATGTTCGTTTACCAATTTTTGCAAAGCGGGAGAAGACGGCGGAACATTTTTATCATATCCTTTTATTGTTTTTGCAAGTAAAAAAAAGTAAACAGGTTCTATACAACATTTTGAATGAAGCTTATTTAGCCGGTCGTATATATCAAAAGGATCAGGTTGCCTACCCAGCCACACTTCTGCTTGTTTCTTCACCATTAACCATTCACCATTTACTATTGACCTAAACATTCCACCTGCATTTCTCATCCATCCTTTACCCCGATAACTCCAGGCAATATCAATATCGTAAGTAGGTAAAAAGTGGAAGGATGTGGGCTTCACTGGTAACGATGGAAATTTCTGTTGAAGCAATTTACTAAACTCCATCAACCATATGTTTACCAATGGCAAATGAAGAAATCTCTCTTTAAACGCCAGACTATTTTCATGCGAATACCTGCCATAAAAATCGAGCTTGTGTGGTAAATATTCTTCGTAGCGGGATAACAGGTAAAAGGATGCAGCAAATAGATCAAACGGAAAATCGCCCACAACTGTTTTAAAAAAAGCTTTGCTGTCGTTCCTGTTAAAGCATTCTATTGGTTGATCACTTATTCCGGTTTGATATAATAAAACGCCAGGCTCAATCCAAACCTCATTGTTAGTAATTGAATGAGGACTATAATTCAGCTTTGCCCCAGAGTGATTATCGTATGCTGTTTGATCTGAAGTAAATTCCAGATCAACACCTATTGAACTGAATAAAGTATAAAAAATATATTTTAGCCGTGGGGTAACTTTTGCAGTGTAAACAAGCAACGGCATCAGGCGTTATAAATATCCTTAATTGTAAAAGAGATATTTAATTTAGGAAGAGATATAACCTGCTCATCCTTAGTAAAAGTTTCGGTCATCCATTCCCCATCCTCCTGCTTAAAGTAAAAAATCGCTACCTGTTGTTCAGGCGCAACACTTAAATAATATTGCAGTGTTTCAAATTTTTGATATTGAATAAACTTGTCCGTCAGGTTGTACTTACGGGTTTTATCAGATAAAACTTCAAAAAGCAAAACCGGTTTCCCTGAATAATACTTTTCAGGTTCAGGATAACACACTGAAATGTCAGGGTAAAAAAAATTGCCTTCATGTGTTCTAACCTTAAAACTCTGAATGGTTATTTTCCATTCTGTACCTCTGAGATGTGTGAAAAGCAGCATCGATAACTTTAATACAATATCGTTATGAAATATAGATATTCCACCCGTCTCATATAAATTTCCATTGATTAATTCATGGCGCAGTTCACTCTTCTCTTCAAAAAGAAAGTATTCCTCTTCACTCATCTTATTTTGTAATTCTATTACTTTCATAAATCGCTTCTGACTCAAATTTACAAAACTTCTTCTTCTAAGTTTTACCCTTTCTTTCCTGCCACATTTCATTAAAGGTTTTTTGGCTAAAGTTAAGTTCGCTTCTATGCACAGTCCATCCTTTAAAAACTTTGTTCACTACCCAGTTCTTCAACTTGCCATTTCCCATATTCATCATTTTACGGTTCAGGCTCGATGTTTTCCAAACCTTCCAGGCCATCCTTTCGCTAAACGGGCTAAAACCAAACTCCACTGCCTCTTTACGGTTCTCCAATAACAACTCGTGCAGGTTAATACGCACCGGGCAAACCTCGGTACAGTTACCGCATAACGACGATGCATTGCTCAAATGCTTATATTCTTCCATGCCTACCAGGTGCGGCGTAATCACCATACCAATAGGGCCACTGTAGGTAGTTTCAAAACTATGTCCGCCAATGTTTTTATACACCGGGCAGGCGTTTAAACAAGCTCCGCAACGTATGCAATACAATGCCTCTCTTGTTTTCGGGTTTTCCAAAAGGTTGGTCCGTCCGTTGTTCAGCAGTATCACGTACATCTCTTCTGGTCCATCAACCTCATTGGGTTGGCGTGGACCGGTAATAATAGTATTATAAACTGTTACCCGCTGACCAGTGCCGAATGTTGCCAGCAGCGGCCAAAACAATCCCAGGTCGGTAAGCGACGGAATTACTTTTTCAATACCAACTACGGCTATATGTGTTTTAGGAAATGCGCAGCTCAGCCTTCCGTTACCCTCATTTTCTGTAATGGCAATTCCACCAATATCGGCAATAATAAAATTAGCGCCGGTTACACCAACCTCCGCTTCGGTATACTTCTCCCGCAATTTAACACGAGCCACAAGGGTCAGTTCCTCCGGCGTTAGGTTGGGTGGGGTGCCAAGTTTCTCGGCAAATAATTTAGCTACATCCTCTTTGCTTTTATGCATTGCAGGGGTTACAATATGATAGGGCGGTTCGCCAGCAAGTTGTTGTATATATTCGCCAAGGTCGGTCTCTACACTTTCAATTCCTTCCTCCTCTAAAAAATCGTTCAGGTGAATTTCTTCAGTTACCATACTCTTACTCTTCACCAAAGTTTTACAATTCTTCTCTTTGCAAATTCTGCCAATTTCGCTCAGTGCTTCTTCTGCCGTGTCTGCCCAAATAACCTTTGCGCCACGTTGTGTAATCTTCTTTTCAAAAGCCAGTAAATGTTCGTCAAGGGTTTCAATGGCACGCCACTTAATGTTTTTTGCCCGCTCCCGTGCAAGCATCATATCGGGGAACTGTTGTTTGCCAATTGGCACCACAGCATTATATTTCGCAATATTAAAATTGATCTTGCGCCGGTGTTCAAGGTCGGCAGCTTTAATGGTGCTTTTTGCTTTAAATGATTGGGCAGTTTCGGACATAACAGTAATTATTTTTGGGTAACCAGCTTTACAACTTAATGGTTCTTTACTTGCGTCGCACTCTTTTACTTTTTCTTCGTAGTGCAGCTATCGCCTGTTCAATGCTTCGCTTTCTTGTTTATGCTTTGCGGTTGCTTCAAGTGTTTCGTAAAATTCTTCACCATACTTTCTTACAATAGCCTCGCGTAAAAAAACATAAGTAGGTACTTTTAATTTTTTACCAAGTTTGCAGGCAGCGGCACAAAGGTCTTCACGCGGTTCGTAGTTCACGTACTCTGTTTTACCATCACTGCTTTTCTTTAACCGAATAGGAAACAGGTGGCAACTAATGGGTTTTTTCCAGCCCAACTTTCCATCGTTATACGCTGCTTCAATTCCGCATTTAATAATTCCATTTGCGTCCCTAAATCCATATGCACACATATCGCCCCTGATGGTTGTTGTAACCCATCCAAACTCACGATCGTACAAATATTTTCCCTGCCGCTGTATCTCCCGTTTACCTTCATCAGTAAGGTAAGGTTCTATGATCGCGTAGTTCTCTATTAGTTCATTTAACTCGGCCACCTCCAATGGTGCCCCGGCATCACCATCCTCGCAACAGCCACCTTTGCATTTTGTAAGATCGCATACAAATTGAGCTTCTATTACCTCATCACTTATCAGCTTATCGTCAATTGCTATCATAATTCATGTAATGCCGGCGAAGATAAATCTTCTACCCTGTTGAACCATCCTGTCTTCACCTTCATAGGTATCAATAAAAACTACCAGTGGAAATGACAGAAACATTGATCTGGTATTTACTTATTCCATTTAAATGTATTGATAAGGTGGCGCACATCTTCCAATAAAAAACGGTTTACAATACCCAGGGAGTCTTCGTTGGGTGCAGCATCAAAATACAATGCACCCCGCAAAAAATGTGTTGTAGAATCGGTTAAAAAAAATTGATTTGCCGTGGCCACATTTCCTCCAACTTTAAAAAAAATGCCATGCACATTGTTTGGTGTTGTCATTAATGAGTCGTCAATGGAGGAAGCCTTTACATTATGCTTATTAGTCATAGTGTAAGCGTCGTTTACAAGCTTATCCAGCTTACTGGCACCAACTTTTTTATAGCTTATGTGAACTTTACCATTAAACTGCGGAAAGTCAATATTGATCCACCAGGGATTTTCGGTTGCTTCATTAAAAAAAGCGCTGTCTTTTAATACGGTACCGTACGCCGGGTATTCAAACGAATATGGATAGCCCGGCTCATTAAACACCTGGTATTTTTTTTCAGGAAAGTCTATACGAAAATAGCCTTTGGGTTTGGGAGAATAACCGCTGTTGCAGGCTGCTAAAAGCGTTATCAAAAATAAAATGCAACGACGATAAACTACAAAAGTTGACAAGCTTTCAAACATGGGTTTCCGCTCCGTAATTTTTAAATTTCTGTTATTTACTTTGTGGTTTAATGGCTACCTGTATTTTTTGCAACCTGTTTTTTACAATATCCAATACAGTAAATTCAAAGTCGCCCGAAACAATTACCTGGTTTATATGTGGAATTTCGCCCGCCATTTCCAAAACAAGCCCGGCAAGGGAGTCGCTGTCGCCTTTTATTTTATCAAACGTTTCCATGGGCAGGTTCATGATTTTGGATACATCATTTATCATGGTCTTTCCTTCAAAAACAAAGGTCATATCATCCAATTTTTTATATTCCACGTCCTCCTCGTCAAACTCATCCTTTATATCACCTATTATCTCTTCCAAAATATCTTCCAATGTAACTATTCCACTGGTACCTCCAAACTCATCCACTACCAAGGCGAAATGGATGCGCTTTACCTGGAACTCCTTTAAAAGATCTTGAATCATTTTTTGCTCGTGTACAAACGATGGAGTGCGCATAACTATATGCCAGTCAAAATTCGTTTCATTATCCAGGTAGGGTAACAAGTCCTTTGTATGCAGCATACCAACAATTTCATCAAGGTCCTCTTTATAAACAGGCAGTCGGCTGTAATGCAACTCTTCTACTCGCTTTACCAACTCTCCAAACGTTGTTTCATAATCAATTCCGCTTACGTCCAGGCGGGTTTTTATTATTTGCTTAACGGAAATGTTGCCAAATTTCACAATGCCTTTCAATATATTCTTCTCTTTTTCTGTAGATGAATTTTGAGTCGTAATATCAATTGCATGGTCCAATTCTTCGAGGCTATAGGACATGCCGGTTTTATTTGCCAGCTTTCTTTCAATAAAATCTGAAGTCTTCACCAGGCGTACACTCAAACTTTTAAACAGGTAGGATATGCCTTCCACCAACGGGCCGGCATCTTTTGCAAATCGTATATTGTTTTGCGTAGCCATCACTTTTGGCATTACCTCGCAAAACATCACCAAAACAAATGTTACCGTTAAAACCTTTATTAAAAACTCAACCCAAAACAACTGGCTGTTCAAAGGCATAAAAGCATCAATCACGAAATTCGACACAATTATAATGGCAATGTTTACAAAACTGTTAGCAATAAGCAACGATGCAAGTAAGATTTTCGGCTCTTCAAGTAAATCAACTATGCGTTTATACCCAGGCTGCTGCTTGGTTTTTAGCATGTTCACATCTTTATAACTGAGGGAGAAAAAAGCTACCTCAGCACCAGAAACAAAAAAGGAGAGTACAATTAAAATAACGAGCAGAAAAATGAGAATAGTTGTTGCCTGGAGATTAATTGCCGCTAACGGCACACCCAATAAAATATTTAAAATAGCCGGATGATGATCCAAAACGAATAATTATATTTTAAAATCACGGAGACCATGCAACCGCATTAAAGCGCAAATATATGGGTTCAGGCTTCGCTTGTTAAAACGGATGGTCTTCCGATGCTTCACTAATAGGTGGTATATCAGGGCTCATCGTATCCGGTCCTTCGTTATGACCAATAAAATTTCCGTGGCCTTCCCCTCTTTTGTCCAGCATAATCAGGTTATCGCCCACTACTTCGGTCGCAAATTTCTTATTGCCTTCCTTATCTTCCCAACTCCGTGTTCTCAAACGCCCCTCTATATATACAAGACTTCCCTTGTGTAAATATTTTTGAGCAAGTTCGGCAAGTCCACGCCATAAAACCACCGTATGCCACTCGGTTTGCGATACAAGTTTTCCGCCCCTGTCTTTATAAGTTTCGGTTGTTGCAAGGCTAAATTTGGCAACGCCAATATTACCTTCCAGATATTGCACATCCGGGTCTTTACCAAGGTTTCCAATCAGCATCACTCTGTTAACACCTCTCATGATTTATCGTTTTTTAAAGATTCGTCTAATGATAGGTTAGCCTATTAAAATTACCGTTTTTTGTAAAACAATTCAAGCTTTCGGTAAAATAGATTCTATTAATAAATGATTAGTTTTTTGGGCCTTACATCAAATCTACCTCAAACATCGTTGCGTCGCGCTCTTGTACTTTTTCAGCATAATTCAACCGCTTTTTGCAGTCGGTTTTACAGGTCTGTAAAAATAATTTTTGTAAAAATTGTTATAGGGTAATTTCATCCAGGTAGTTGTTTATCACCTTCGGTAGGGCAAAATCTCTTAAACGTTCCCATTTAACCAACGCAACGTTTTTTAGGCTATCAGGCAATACAGCTAATTCAATAGATATAAACTGCGCCTTTATGTTTTGATGTGTAAGCTGCTGCTTATAAACTTTTGAAATGTTATTAAGTATAAATTTTTTTATACTTAACTGATCAAAAAGGAAGGTTTTAACCAATTCTGCATTCCACAGCAAAGGTTTACCTGCTTCTATAAGATGAAATTCAAACAAGCTTTGCCAAATATCCTTACCCACCCTTTTGTTTACCAGCACAGATCCTTTCCAATTGAAAACAAAATAATAAAACCACCTTTCCTTACGTAAAGTTTGCTTCTCTTTTACAGGAAGTATGTTCACCCAACCTTTGTTGTAAGCAAGGCATTGGCTCTTCATAACGCAATAAACACACTCCGGAATTTGAGGTTTACAAACAGTAGCGCCAAAATCCATAATCGCCTGGTTGTACAATGCTGTGTTTGTTTTATACAACAGATCTTGGGCCAATTTTGAAAATAACAGTATGCCCTTTTTGCTATCTATAGGGGTTGCATCCCCAAAATAACGCGACAGCACCCTGTAAACATTCCCATCAATAACAGCATGAGGCAACCCAAAGGCAAAAGAGGAAATAGCGGCGGCTGTATAAACACCAACACCTTTTAATTTCAATATGTCGGCATATTCCGTCGGGAAATTTCCTTTAAGATCGTGATGTATATATCGTGCTGAATGTAAAAGGTTCTTACATCGGTTATAATAGCCCAAGCCTTCCCAAAGTTTAAAAACTTCTTCGTCATTCGCCTCAGCCAACTTATCAACCGACGGGTAACTTTCAACAAAGCGCTCAAAATAGGGAAGGCCCTGCTGTACCCTGGTTTGCTGTAAAATAATTTCACTCAGCCAAATTTTATAAGGATCCCTCTCATTCCGCCAGGGCAATTGCCTTTGTTTAGTTTGGGTGTACCATTTTACTAACTTATTAGTGAATAACGCCTTATAATTTAACCCCATATATTATTCTTGTACAAACTGCTCCCCAGTATGTATATAAATTTTCACACATAATTTTTGTTTACTGTTGGTTTTCAGCGCTTAAAATATATCTTTATAAGGCAAAATTTCAAAAGCCACCCAAATTTTGCCTAATTCCCCCATTGTTAAACGTAGTCCGTTTTTTGTATTACTATATTCTTATTTCATTGAGTTAAACATAAACAGACAGTTATGCGAAAGTCAGATCTTATCAATCAGATTTCAGAAAAAACCGGAATTCCAAAGGTAGATGTTCTGGTAACTTTAGAAACAATGTTCAAGGAGGTGAAAGAAAGTCTTGCTCTCGGCGAAAATATTTACATCCGTGGCTTTGGAAGTTTTATAACTAAAAAGAGAGCTGCTAAAATTGGACGCAACATCAAAAGAAATGTCGCAGTAGAAATACCAGAACATTTCATACCAGCCTTTAAACCGGCCAAAGAATTTGTAAACGACGTAAAGAGTAAAAGAAAGGAAGGCTAACTTTGTCGCCTAAATTACCAATTTGAATAAGCAACAGGGTATAGTTATAAGTAGTGGAATTTTACTTGTGTTGGTTCTTTACATGTTTGGGAAAACTGTCCCACCTAAGAAGCCCGTAATAGCTAATGCCGTCGCCCCCAAGTCTGAGAAAATTGATTTTGCTCAATTACTTCGCCATGCAAAAGAAAGGCTTACTCCAGAACAAGTGCAACAGGTTTCGGCATACGAAAATGCAGTAACGCGCGGTGACGTAAAAACGCAGCAGCTTACATCTTATAATCAACTTGCAACTTTTTGGCGCGATAGTGTAAGGCTTTTTGAACCTTATGCTTATTATACTGCCCAGGCGGCTAAGTTGGAAAATTCTGAAAAAAGTCTCACCTTTGCCGCCCACTTGTTTTTAGGTAATCTGAAAATTGAAAGTGATCCAGCCATGCAAAACTGGTTGGCAACAAATGCAAAAGTTCTTTTTGAGAAATCGTTGGAAATTAATCCGGCGAATGACAGCAGTAAAATTGGCTTAGGAGCTTGTTATCTATTTGGCAATATCTCCAATAACCCAATGGAAGGCATTGCTCCAATAAGAGAAATTGTTCAAAAAAACCCTGACAATACTTTTGCCCAGTTTATTTTGGGACTTGGTGGCATCCGAAGCGGGCAATTTGACAAAGCCGTTGAAAGGTTTTTGATAGTGGTGGGAAAAGAACCAGACAACCTGGAGGCATCGTTAAACTTAGCAGAAGCTTACGATCAAAAAGGAGATAAACTGAATGCCATAAAATGGTACACCATAGTACAAAGCAAAGTACCAAACGATGAAGCAAAGCAGGAACTGAATAAAAGAATAAGTGCTTTAAAATAACATTGAAATAATAAAATCATTTAATTATGCCTTGCGGTAAGAAAAGAAAACGTCATAAGATAGCAACACACAAAAGAAAAAAAAGACTGAGAAAAAATCGTCATAAAAAGAAAAAGTAATTTTTCATTTATATCCTGTCATTGGCAATGCCGGAGATCACCTCTCCGGCATTTGCAACTTTCACCTGGTTAGCCAACCATCATTTTTGCAACTTTTACCTTTATCTTATCAATAAAAAGTGGCAGGATACAACTGTTGGTGCAACAGGGCGTATGTATGGTTTGATCCTGTAAGGGAATATTGTGTGAATTTATAAAAGTTGCATTTTGAACAAAGAATTGATCATAAATTCTACTCCATTAGGCGTAGAAATTGCCTTGCTTGAAGAAAAAAAGCTAGTAGAACTTCATAATGAAAAAACTGATGCCAGCTTTGGCGTTGGAGATTTGTATTTGGGTAAAGTGAAAAAGCTTATCCCGGGGTTAAATGCTGCATTTGTTGATGTGGGTTTTGAAAAAGATGCTTTTCTTCATTATACCGATCTCAGCCCCTATGCCAGGTCCATTTTAAAATTTACTCAACTTTGCATTAACGATAAATCTGAACATCCGTTTGATTTTGCCAAATTTGAGGTTGAGCCCGAAATACTTAAAACGGGGAAGATAAATGAAGTTTTAAGCGGCAAACCCAATGTTTTAGTCCAAATATTAAAGGAGCCCATTGCCGCCAAGGGTCCGCGTTTAAGTTGCGAAATATCGCTGCCGGGGCGATTCGTAGTACTTACACCATTCAACGATATCGTTGCAGTTTCTAAAAAAATACATAGTAGCGATGAGCGTAAACGTTTACAAAAAATTGTAGAAGCTATCAAAACCAAGAATTTTGGCGTGATAGTTAGAACTGCTGCGGAAGGGAAAAATACAGCTGAACTGCACGAAGACCTCACATCGCTAATTAACACCTGGAAAAATATACAGCATAGTTTACGGGAGGCAGTGCCCCCTGCCAAAATATTAAGCGAACAAACCAAAACTACCAGTATGCTTCGCGATTTATTGACAGAGGACTTCAATAAAATCGTAATCAATGATAAAAACATATTTAACGATACCCGAAGTTATATTCAAAAAATTGCACCCGAAAAAACGGAGATTGTAACCTATTATAACAATGGTATTTCCATATTTGACCAATTTGGGATTACCAAACAAGTAAAATCGGCTTTCGGAAAAACGGTAAACCTGCCAAGTGGCGCATATCTCATAATTGAACATACGGAGGCTTTGCACGTAATTGATGTAAACAGCGGTTACAAGAGCGTTAGCAATAACCAGGAAGAAAATGCGCTTCAAACCAATATGGAAGCAACTGAGGAAATTGCCAGGCAATTGAGGCTAAGAGATATCGGTGGAATTATAGTGGTCGATTTCATAGATATGAAATTACCCGATAATAAAAAGAGGTTGCAAGATGCTATGGATGGATTTATGCGACCCGACCGGGCAAAACACGCTGTTCTTCCAATATCCAAATTTGGGTTGATGCAGATTACACGGCAACGCATGCGACCTGAGGTCAATATCAACACATCGGAATTATGCCCAACCTGCAATGGTACCGGCAAAATCACTTCTACCCTTTTACTGGAAGATGAAATAGAAAAGAAACTTTTGTACCTGGTTACACATCAACATAAAGATCTCACGCTTCATGTACATCCAATTGTATACTCACATTTAACTAAGGGCTGGTTATTTTATACGCTAAGGCATAAATGGAACAGGAAATTTAAAACAAACCTGAAAGTAAAGGCTGATAACAACTATCACCTTACAGAATTTCATTTTTACGATAAAGATGAGGAGCAGATAAAGATTTGATAAGTGTAGCCATTTAGTTTTAGTTTAGTCAGTCTGGATTTGTTTTTTACCGTATATCGCGTAGGTTTAAAACTTATGCGCCATAAATTAGAGGTTTTGCAATGCCTACCTTACCCGATTTTTCAAATCCCCTAAACTTCCTGCTGCTAACCGCAGGCATGTTTGCAGTTATTTTGGGGCGATACCTGGTAATTGCCGGAGTTTTTCATCTTGTTTTTTTTGTTTGGTTTCCCAACAAATGGCAGCAACGCCGATTGGCAAAACAAAATCCAGACAAACATCAGTTTAAAAAAGAATTGAGATGGTCGGTTGCTACTGCCCTACTTTTTGCAGTTGCAGGGTCTGCGACAACTGTGTTATGGCAGAAAGGCTTTACACGTATTTATAAAGATTTGGACACCTTTCCGCTTTGGTACCTCCCCATTAGCCTTATTGTTTCCTTGATTATACACGAAACCTATTACTATTGGCTACACCGCTGGATGCATAAGCCAGTAATCTTTAAAAGAATTCATAAGGTTCACCACGACAGCAATACAACCAGCCCCTGGACAGCGTTCTCCTTCCACCCCGTAGAAGGCCTGTTACAGGCGATCATTTTGCCACTTACGATAATCGCCATTCCTATGCATTATTATGTTCTGATTATCCAGTTGACCATTATGACCTTTAGCAGCGTAGTAAATCACCTTGAAGTGGAGATCTATCCCGCTAATTCTCACAAAAACTTTTTTGGGAAATGGCTGATAGGTGCAACCCATCACTCACTTCACCATAAACAATTCAAGTTCAATTACGGCTTGTATTTTACCTTTTGGGATAAACTGAAAAAAACCGAAAGTCCCCGATTTTTGGCGTTTTTTGAGGAAAAGACCACTAAAAGGGGTTGATTTTTTAAATAATAGGCCATATTTAAACGGATTTCAGTTTCACTCAATATACATTTACCATCACACAACCCGGGGAGAGTAAAAGAATTTGTTCGTTCTGAAAATGGGAGGAACATAGTTGAAATTGAGCAGGTTTATGTAAATCAAAAGTTATTCACAGGCTCGAAAATTAATTTTGAAATATTGGGCATATTTGTAATTTAGTGTTAGAATTTAATGGGTTAGTAAGTAAAGAAGGGCCGGCAATAAAATGCCGGTCTTTTATTTTTGTCCAACACGCCTTCAGGTGCTACCAAATTCCCCGGTAGCTTTTCTTCCATTTTTCGGTTTGAACGTAATTGAATTACTTTTACCGCAATACATACATTATGCTTCATTCAATGACAGGGTTTGGCCGTGCAGAACAATCGGTAGGAGACAAAGTATTCTTAGTAGAAGTAAAATCGCTCAACGGTAAACAATTCGATATCAGGTTGAATTTGCCAGGATTACTGAAGCCTTACGAGTTTGATATTAGAAATGTATTGCAGGAAAAGTTGGTAAGGGGCAGTGTTGAATGTAACATCTATCTAAAACAAAACGGTGCGGCCAAACCGGTTACCATAAATAAGGCACTTGCCAAAGCATACTACCAACCCATTGAAGAACTGTCACGGGAATTGAACCTTGATGCCGGTAGCGTGCTAAGCGCTTTATTAAAACTACCGGAAGTGATTACTCCTTCAAATGAAATGCTGACGCCTGAAGAATGGACAGGTTTTAAAATAGTGTTAGTGAGTGCGATAGATCTGCTAAAACAGCATCGGGCAGAAGAAGGAAAGGCTATGGAAACAGACCTGCTTCTTCGCATTGAAAACATATTGTTACAGCAAGAAATTATTGCAAAGCTGGAACCCCATCGTCAGCAAAAAATACGGGATGGTTTACGAAAAGTGTTAGAAGATAATGTTGGAAAGGACAATTATGATCCAAACCGCCTGGAGCAGGAACTGATCTATTACATTGAAAAGATAGATATTAGTGAAGAGCAGGTACGCCTAAAAAATCATTGTGACTATTTCAGAAGCATTCTTGTAGAAGCTGATGAGAGCAAAGGCAAAAAGCTTTCCTTTATAATGCAGGAGATTGGCAGGGAGATAAATACCACCGGTTCAAAAGCATACGATTCGCAAATTCAAAAAAGCGTAGTGCTGATGAAAGACGAATTGGAAAAGGCGAAAGAGCAAGTGCTGAATATTTTATAAAAACATTTATTCTGCACAATCTAATTGCAAATTCATGCAGGATATATAAATCCGTTATCCGGTATCGCACTAATATCTTTATAAAAATTTTTCGTTTGAAAAACTATCGTGCCCTTCTCCTACTTGTATTTGCCACTTCCTGCAATACGATTGACTTGTACGAAAAAACAAAATCATTTTCGAATCATCGATGGGCATCTTCAGAAAAGCCTACGTTTAATTTTGATATAGGTGACACTACTGTTCCCTACAACATCTTTATTGTATTCAGGCATACCGATGCTTACAACTTCAACAACCTCTGGCTGAATGTAACAACAATACCGCCGGGCGATACGGCTACCAAACAACAGCTCGATCTTAAACTGGCTGATAATAATAAAGGCTGGCTTGGTAGTGGTATGGATGATATTTTTGAACACCGCATTCAAATTACCCGAAGCCCTGTTTTACTGCGCAAAGGCAAGTATCAATTTATGCTGCAACAAATTATGCGTGAGGATCCGCTTGAGAATGTAATGAACGCAGGCATCCGTGTAGAAAAAGTAAAATAATCACCATGAGCATTATGAAGTCGCGTAAGCTGGCGGTGATAACATTGGTTTACTGGTTTCTCCTGCTTTACATTGTGGCAGCACTGGTGTGGTGGTTTATTTCGCTGGAAAAACAAAACCGGCAAATGTCTACCTACAAGTTGCAGGAGTTAAAGCTGGATGATGTATTGTTTGAGCAGAAGTTTTATAAGATTGAGGATGAACGCAAACGTAAAACCGGGCAGTACATAGGCGAGGGTGTCACTTTTCTTGCACTTATTTTAATTGGGGCCGTTTTTGTTTACCGGGCAACCCGCCGCCAGCTAAGGCTTTCCATACAACAGCAAAATTTTATGATGGCGATCACGCACGAACTAAAAACGCCAATCGCTATTACCCTGTTGAACCTTGAGACCCTGCAAAAAAGAAAGCTGGAAGAAAGCCAACAACAAAAGCTGATATCGAACACTATGCAGGAAGCAAATCGCCTCAACCTTCTTTGCAACAATATTCTACTCGCCTCGCAGTTAGATGCAGGTGCCTATAAGTTGACAAAAACAGAGTTTAACCTGAGTGAAGTTGTAGATGAATCGCTTGCGGATTTTAGAAGCCGTTTTCCAAACCGCACAATTGATAATAGTGTTGCAGAACAAGTTTATTTTGTTGGAGAGGAGTTATTGCTGCAGATAGTGGTAAACAACTTGTTGGAAAATGCATTGAAATATACGCCTAAGGATAAACCCATTTTAGTGGAGTTATCGGAAGTGAATAGACATATCTGTTTTAAAGTATCAGACAATGGCGCTGGCATTCCCGACAACGAAAAAGAAAAAATATTTGAGAAATTTTACCGCATTGGCAACGAAAGTACGCGCAATGCAAAAGGCACCGGGCTCGGTTTATACTTATGCAAGCGAATAGTGCAGGATCATGGCGGAGAGATTTTCGTAAAACACAATCATCCCGAAGGAAGTATTTTTACGGTGTTGTTTAAAAGCTGAGTTTATGGGTAAAGAAAAAGCGAATATATTATTAGTAGAAGATGAAGAAAACCTACACGAAGCATTGAAGCTGAACCTTGAACTGGAAGGCTATACCGTTACGTCGGCGTTCGAAGGAACGGCTGCTTTTAAAGCAATAAAGGACGAATATTTTGACCTGATCATTATGGACATTATGTTGCCCGAGGTTGACGGGATAACCATTACTGAAACGATTCGCCTGCAAAATAATGAAGTGCCGGTTCTGATATTAAGCGCCAAAAACAACAGCGCTGATCGTGTACTTGGCTTAAAAAAAGGTGCCGATGATTATCTTACAAAACCATTTAACCTGGAGGAGCTTTTTTTAAGGGTTGATAAGCTTATATCGAAAAATAAAAAGTTGCTTGATAAGGAAACTATTGGTGACCTGTATGAATTTGGTAAAAATAAAATTGACTTTAAAGCCCAGGAAGCTACTACCTGGAACAAACAGGTCATTCAGCTAAGCAAAAAGGAATCGATGTTGCTGAAGCTGTTGCTCGAAAACAAGAACGATGTGGTAACACGGGAGAAAATTTTGCAATCAGTTTGGGGGTACAATGTTTATCCCACTACACGCACCATCGATAATTTTATTTTGAGTTTTCGAAAGTATTTTGAACAGGATAGCCGCAATCCCAGGTATTTCCATTCAGTACGTGGCGTGGGGTATAAGTACACCGAATAAATACTTGGCAGCACGATCAAAACAAGATTTCACGAAGCCATTAGAATGGGAAACATTCTTACATCTTCTCCAACTTCGTTAATAGTTCAATGGCAACACGACGGTGGTTCAGTGCTTCTTCGGTATTAAATATAGGCGTGTACATGCCAAGCCTGCATTCACTCAGTAATGTATTTAACTGGTGCAGGGCGTTACTTTCTGCCGCGTGGGAATTTGCAAATCCAACCAACTGGCTCTCCTCAATAAAAAACCTGGTTTGCAAAAACGAAAGGATGTGCCGGTGAAGTTGTTTGTAAAAAGCTTCATCCTCCAGCGGGTTTAAATGATTAATGTAATGAATGAATTGCGTGGTATCTGCTACGGGCCATGGTTCATCCATTTTAGTAAGTGAAGCAGGTGGCTGCACTATTGCCTTTGTTGTGTAACGCCTATTGTACCAGTACAAACCGGCTATTACTGCAACAAATGCAGCTATCACAATAATGTATAACCTGTTTTGAAAATCGGCAGTATTTACAAAATTAGCAACAGGCAATAGCTGTTTTTTACCCTGGGCAGCATTGAATGTAATGGGCGATGTTTCCAGCATTTCATACCTGCCCATCGATGGATTGAAATAAGAAAACCGGATGGCAGGTAAAGTGTAAGGACCCGTTTTATTCACAACAAACGGGTAACTAAAAGTTTTACGTACCACCGCTGGCGTTACCGATCTGTCAACTTCCTCCTGCTCTACCGGGTCAAAGCCATCAATACCCGCCGGCCAAGTTATACCGGGCGCCTGTACCTGCTGCAAATTGCCGGCACCTTCTACAACAACAATCATCTGCGAATTACTATTGGTTGTAATGGCATTATTACCCGTTGAAACGTCAATGGTAAATTTCCCCACAGCACCGTCAAAGCCTTCTGGCGGAGATGGTGGTAATGGCTTTACGTGTAACAACCCGGTAGCATTACTTAAGGTTATCTGCTGGTCAACTGCTGATGGTGCGGGGTTATAATATAAATCACGGTATGTAAGATTTTCTTCTTTATAAAAAGACACGTTGTTTTCCACCGTAGCCTGCGGCAGGGTAAGATCGCCTGCCTGCAACGGTGTTAGCTGCACCTTACGAATCACGTAAACATTGTACATGCGTCCATTGATCATTTCATTTTTTGCTTCCGCCTGTTCGGTGGTTAGTTCTGTTACAGTGCAGCCACTAAACTCAGGTTGCTTCAACACCCTTGATTGCGAACGGAGACGCGTACAAAGTTTATAGGTGGCAATAACTGGTTCACCAACATACGGAGAGGTTTTACTAACATCCAACTTAATAAGCAGGTTATTTTTAATTTTGCCAACAGCGCTTTCGCCTTTACGCAGTAATTGTTCTTCTATAAAATTATCTTGTTTAACGGGCGGTTCGTCTGGCAATATAGATAGCGGCGTACTGCTGTTATTTTGCATGGCACCTGCTACATGGCTCACATCCTTTACATCAATTGTAACCGTATTGCTTTGGCGCGTAGTATGCTGGTCGATGGTGATATTTGCTGATGGAACGCTTAGTTTACCGGAACGGGTGGGCTGTAGTGTAAGTGAATAAATGATCTGTTGTTTTACAAGGTTGCCGGTTTGCACCCTGTTGCTGCTGAAATTGGGTCCTGATTGTACAAGCCAGCCTGGGTATTTGGGCAAGATAAAATCAGACAGCTCTATATTTTCCGCAACGTATTGCACTTCAAGCAGGTCATTTCTGCCAATTGTTTTGGATGAAACTTTTGTAAAAAAAGATTGACACCAACCGGCTTTGCCCGCCATCAACAGCACTAAAAAAATATATCGCAGTAAAACTTTCATCTGATTAGGACAAATGTAACCTATACAGCAGGCACGAAAAAGAATGACGGGTTAAGCGGTCGTTAAAAGACAAAATTGATTTATATACTTTTATCATTATTCAACATCCCGAAAGCGATTCGGTTGTGGCGGGTCGCTCACCTTCACGGCATCAATACAATTAGCTTTCCTTTCCTCTTAATTATTTTCCATGCCAATAGTATCCCACTAATCTTCGGGCATACTGCCAAAACAGCTCATCAAAAATCACTTCTGGCAATTCCCATACTGTTAATTATGCCTGCAATCATCATACATTATTCCCAACCAACAGGCTCACACTGGTTTTTATGTATGTTTGTTTAAACAACCCCTGAATGACAAGTTTAGATTCCATCATTGACTTTTTAGAGCCGGTAAACATAGCCGAATTATCTAACGACGAAGGGTATAAAGACACACAGCTTGGCAAACACATACAGGTAAATGAGGAGTTTTTTCCAAGCCTGGAAGATGTTGATATGGTATTGGTGGGCTGCAGCGAAACCCGGGGTGAAACTCCTTTCACTGAACAACCTTCTTCCGCCGATGCGATCCGAAAAGAATTTTACGCATTGTTTCACTGGCATAAAGATGTAAAGGTTGCCGACGTGGGAAACGTGAAGACCGGCGCTTCACTTCAGGATAGCTACGCAGCTTTAAAAACCGTTGTAAGTGAATTGATCCAGCAAAATAAAAGAGTGGTAATACTTGGCGGCAGCCACGATAATACTATTGCACAATACCGTGCCTATGCCGATATGGGCAAGATAATAGAGGCGGTTTGTGTTGATGCCCGTATCGACCTGAACATTGACAGCCCCCGCGCTTGTGACAATTTTTTAATGGAAATGCTCACCGGCGAACCCAACTTTGTACGCAACTATAACCACATCGGCTTTCAAAGTTATTTTGTGCACCCGCATATGCTGGAAACAATTGACAAGCTGCGTTTTGATTGCTTTAGGGTGGGCAAGGTGAAAGAGAATATTGAAGATATGGAGCCGGTGATACGCAACACTCACCTTTTTAGTTTTGATGTATGTGCTATTCAAAACAGCCATGCACCCGCAAACCGTTTAAGCCCTAACGGGTTTACCGGCGAAGAAGCCTGTACGCTGATGCAATTTGCCGGCATGAGCCCAACGGTAAACAGTGTTGGCATTTATGGTTACAATGCGCAGCACGATGTGCATGAACTTACTGCAAAACAAGTATCGCATATGCTGTGGTATTATATGGATGGAATTTACAAAAGTAAACACGAAGCAAGCCTTGATAACCGCAACCACTACTACGAATTCAACATGGTATTTTCAGAAGTGGAAACCACGTTTTTACAAAGTAAACAAAGCGGCAGGTGGTGGATGCAAATGCCCGATGGTAAATACATTGCCTGCAGCCATATGGATTATATGATTGCATCAAAAAATGAAATACCCGAACGATGGATGAGGGCTATGGAAAGAAGTTAATGCAACGGCAAATTCAGCTTTAATAATTTATATACTGGCACCACCGGGTTTTATACCGTATGCAACATGCTTAAAACGACAACATCAATTTCCAGAATTTTATGCATCTGCATTTTAGTTTTGTCTGTTTGTTGTTTTGAGGCTTGCTCCGTTCAAAAGAAAATTGCAAAAAAAGCACACGCTGCAATTTTCGCCGATAGCAATTTTACCTCCGCACATATTGGCATCAGCGTATTTGATGCAAATGAAAATAAATATCTCTACAACTTCCAGGGAGATAAATATTTTGTTCCCGCAAGTAATACAAAACTGTTTACCTGCTATGCAGGAATGAAATATTTGGGTGATAGCATTTTGGCAGCTAAATATTTTATGGAAGACAGCCATGTAACCCTTATCGCCACAGGCGATCCTACTTTTCTGCATCCTGATTTTAAAGATCAAAGGCTTTACAATTTCCTAAAACAATCATCCATCGATAGCATTGATATTGCAACGCCCTTTGCCTCCCAACCTTTGGGACGCGGCTGGGCATGGGACGATTTTATGGACGACTACATGGCCGAACGCGATCCTTTCCCAATGTACGGCAACACCGTAACTTTTATAAACGATCCTGATAGCTTAAGGGTGATACCTCCCTCTTTAAAAAAATTCGCGATCGGTTTACCGCAACCAAACAAGCCCTGGCAGGTAAGCCGAAATTTAGGGGGACATTTTTATACGGTGAATGACAATACCGGCACCACAGCCAAACAAAAAACAGTAACAATAGCTATGGAGAAAGGGGCTTTCGCAGCATCTCTTCTTTCCGACACCTTGCATAAGCCAGTCAACCAAACGGATCATCCGGCTAACATCGCACTGAATAATTTTTACTCGCAACATGCAGATTCGTTGTTTAAAATAATGATGCATCGCAGCGATAACTTTTTTGCAGAACAAACTTTATTAATGGCGAGCAATGCCCTGCTGGGAGTAATGGACGATACGAAAATGATAGCAACGTTGCTGGCTACGGATTATGCAGGTGCTCCGCAAAAACCAAAGTGGGTAGATGGCAGCGGGCTCAGCCGCTACAACCTGTTTACACCGCAGGATTTTATATGGATTTTGAATAAATACAAAACTGATTTTGGCATGGAGCGCATGAAGGTGATTTTGCCGACAGGTGGTGAAGGAACACTTAGCAGCCTATACAAAGATTACACAGGCAGCATTTTTGCCAAAACCGGCACACTCAGCAATCATGTAGCTTTGAGCGGCTATCTGTTTACAAAGAAAAACAAGATGCTTATTTTTTCGGTTCTGGTGAATAATCAGCAGGCGAGCGCCACTGCCATTCGTAACGGGATTGAAAAATTTGTGACCGCCCTGATAGAGAAATATTAGCGGCGAAGAAGTAAATTTGATAAAACCATTTTATGATACCAGTTGCAGATATAAAGAAAATATATACACTGGACGAGTATATAAAGCTGGATGAAATTGGACCGGAAAAACATGAATTTTTTGACGGTAAACTCATTGCCATGCCAGGAGAGTCATTGCTACACAACCAAATTTGTCTTTTAATTTACAGATTAATCTTTCATGCTTTATCACCCAATATTTTTCAAACATTTGTTGAGAGTGTTAAGGTTAATATTGAGGGTGAAAACAAGTATGTATATCCCGATATTACAGTAATAAAAGAGCAGCCATCAACTCAACTTCCGTATAAGGACTACATTATTTACCAACCGTTGATGATAGCAGAAGTTCTCTCTGACTCAACACGCAAATACGACCTGACAGATAAGTTCATCCTCTACCAAAAAATAACATCGCTGCAATATTACCTTGCTATTGAACCGGAGAAGCAACTTGTATTGTTTTACGAAAAGAATGACGATGGTGAGTGGACGGCCAAAACATACACGGAGTTAACTGAATCGATCTTGCTTCCCAAGCTGGATTTGCAACTAAACCTTTCCGCTATATATACTCAGCACAAACCCTGACCTCTCTACAGAAAAAAAATTATTGGTGCCTGGGTGATATTCTGTTCGCCTCACAGTTTCCGCAAACTCTCTGCGATTGTTATATAACCTAATACCACCATCAGGCAAACTACCAGCCACCCCGCAATACTCATCCAAACGGGATGTTTATAGGTACCAACCAGCTTTGTTTTGTAGGCTGCTAACAATATAACTGCAAGTGCTATAGGTAAAATCAAACCATTTAATGCTCCAACGGTTACCAGTATTTTTATCGGCCTACCAATTACAAAAAACACAAGTGTTGAAAAAAGAATGAAGCCTGTAATAAGCCAGCGATAATTGTTATTCAGCCAGGGATGAAAGCTGCGAATAAATGATACCGAAGTGTACGCCGAACCAATAACAGAAGTAATGGCAGCAGACCACATTACCACGCCAAAAAATTTGTAACCCATTTCGCCCGCTGCAATTTTAAAAACATCGGCTGGCGGGTTGCCTTGATTTAAAATCACCCCTGTGGCTATAACCCCAAACGATGCGAGAAATAATACATAGCGCATCACAGAAGTAATCAGGATACCTGTAACAGCGCTCCGTGTTACAATTGATAAGGATGATTGCCCTTTTATACCGGCATCTAACAAACGATGGGCACCAGCAAAACTGATGTATCCGCCAACCGTACCGCCAACAATGGTTACAATAGCAGTAGTACTCAATTGAGTTGGAACAAATGTTTGTTGCAATGCATCTGCCATGGGCGGCTGCGAGCTGATAGCAACATACATGGTTAACAGTATCATTACCATGCCCAAAACCTTTGCAAATACGTCCATTGCTTTGCCCGCTTCTTTCATCCAAAAAACAATTAAGGCAATAACACAACTTATAATGGCACCATACTCCGGCGCTATACCCGTTAGTACGTTTAACCCTAACCCGGTGCCCGCCATATTGCCGATATTAAATGCCAGTCCACCCATTACAATAAGTGCTGAAAGAAAATAACCCAGCCCAGGCAACAAAATATTAGCCACCTCCTGCGCCTTTTTTTCGCTCACAGTAAGTATGCGCCATATGTTTATTTGAGCACCGATATCCAATAAAATAGATACAAGAATAACAAAGCCAAAACTCGCTAATAGCTGCGAAGTGAATACAGTTGTTTGTGTAAGAAATCCCGGACCTATGGCAGAGGTTGCCATAAGGAAAGCGGCGCCCAAACCGGCACCCGTCCATTTGTTCTTATTGTTTTGGCTTGATGTCAATTTGGTTTTGTTGTAATTGTTGCCAGATCGTTTTTGCAATTGTAACGGCATTACTTCCATCGCCATGTATACAAATGGTTTCAGCTACTACTGGTATAGCAACGCCGGATACCGGTGTAACCAAACCATGCTTTATCATTTGTAAAACCTGTTGCACCGAAACATTTAAATCGGTGATCAACGCATTTGCCTGCGACCGCGGTGTAAGGCTTCCATCAGCCTGGTAGGTTCTGTCCGCAAATACTTCTGCACAAGTTTGCAATCCTATTTTGCCTGCCTCGCTCAACAATAAGCTTCCCGATAAACCATATAACAAAAGGGAAGGATCGAAATCAACTACAGCTTGTGCAATTGCCCGCGACATACCTGTGTTTTTCGCCGCCATATTATACAAAGCGCCGTGCGGCTTCACATGGTGCAGCCTCGTATGTTGATGTGCGCATATACTTTGGAGTGCGTTTAACTGTACAATAATCAGTTGGTAAATCTCCGCATCGCTTACATGCATTTCAATTCGTCCAAAATTTTCCGGATCGTTAAACCCTGGATGCGCACCAATGGCAACACCGTGAAGCAGGGTAAGCCTAACCGTTGCGTGCATAGTGTCATCGTTGCCTGCATGGCAACCACAGGCAATGTTTGCAGAACTGATATAGGGCATGATCTTACCATCATTGCCTGAACCTTCCCCCATATCACAATTAACATCAATTATCATTTTAAATATTGCTGCAAGCGGAAGTTACAGGCATTTTGCAGTTGCAACAAATCCAGATATTGTTTGAACAATGCCTGCTCTGCCGCCTGCTGCCCTGTTACGGAGAAGGAGATTTGACCTAGGGTACTTTTTTGCGCCAGCCTAGAAAGGTCAGCGCTGATAACATGCCCTATTCTTGGGTAGCCCCCGGTAGTTTGGTGATCGGCCATCAAAATAATCAGTTGCCCGTTAGGAAGCAATTGTAAAGTACCCCTGGTAACGGCTGAAGAAATGACCTCTGTGTTTTTATCTAACACCAGCGGCTGACCCAGCAACCGGTAACCCATGCGGTCGCTTTCATTGGTTATAGAAAACGGTTTTTCTATAAGAATTTTTTTTGAGGCTGGAGTAAGCAAATCAAATTCAGCACCTGCGATAAACCGGGTGGGTCCGGAGCTGTAAAAATCGTTGGCTGAAACATGCCACGGCAACGATTTGTGGTTTGCATCGTTTAATAAAGAAGCATAATCAGCATCTTCATTTAGGGTAATCAAATCGCCTTTCCTCAAAGCTCTTCCATCAAAACCACCGGCCTGCGCTTTCAGGTTGGTTGATGCACTATGCAACCATTTATCAATTGCAAATCCCCCTTTTACGGCAACATAAGTTCGTGCGCCAGTTCTTAATTTTTTAAATGCAAGGGTGCTGTTCTTTTTAATGATGACCGGCTGATTACCATTGATGAGATCGTTGTTGATGTGTGCGCCAAAATCGCCGCCGCTAACTGCAATAAGTGCATCTGCCTCAAACAAAATTTTAGCAGCAGGATAATGCATTTCAATAACCATTTCGGTAAGAGGATTGCCCACTAACGCATTCGCTGTTTTCATGGCGGCGATGTCCATTACCCCACCCGGGTTTATGCCCAGGTGCTGGTAACCATACCTGCCTTCATCCTGCAAAGTATCTAACAAACCAGCCTTCATTATTCGAATGCTCATGCGGGTTTCAATTGATGATATTGCTCTAACGAAATTGGGTAAAAATGAATTTTATCGCCGGGGTTAAATAGTGTTGGTTCAGGTTTGCTGCTGTCGAATAATTGTAAAGGCGTGCGGCCAATTAATTGCCATCCGCCGGGAGAGGAGAGTGGGTATATACCAGTTTGTTCGCCTGCGATACCTACACTTCCGGCGGGTACCCTTTTACGCGGCGATGGTTTGCGTGGTGTTGCAATCCTTTCGTCAACACTTGCCATGTAGGCAAAGCCCGGTAAAAACCCGATCATATAAACACGGTAAAACCGGGAAGTATGAATAGCGATTACCTCATCAACAGAAAGGTTGTGGGAAGAGGCTACGAATTCAAGATCGGGTGCAAAATCAGTATCATAACACACGGGGATTTCCAGTTGCCGTGCTTCGCTGTTTGTTATCGATGGATCAAAACCGGTTGTAGATTTTTCCAGCAAACCTTTTATGTATTCAAACGCAGAAGCCGGAGGGTTTTTTTGTGAAAGTATTTGAACCGGATCGTACACCATTGTTAATGAACTGTAAGCGGGGATAATATCTGTTACTCCATTGGTATCAACCTTTTTTAGGTGATTGAATAGTGATATGACCAGGTTGTTTGTATTGGTGGATATTCCTCCAAAATCAATGGTTAGTGCATGATCGCCGCCGGAGTATATGGTGTAGTTGTAACTCAATCGCGATGATGAATATGGAAGATAGAAATTAATCCTTCTCACTTTCTTTTATAAAACAAAAAACATCATAATAGTTCCCTGGAATACCACAGCTATTTACCTGATTTTTATTAGCCTGATGTAATCCAACATCGCCTGGTTTATTTCTCCATTCATGTTTTCATTAAATGGTTCGAGGCTGATGGTGAATATATGCTTCCCTTTTGTTAGCATTGTTTGAACAGAATTGCTCCATCCCCAATTGCTCCATTCATCTTTACCCCGCTGCGGCAGCACAATAGTTCCTATTTTAATTTTTCCATCTTTCAATGTACGGATGGCACATTTGTTTTCGGTGTTGGTGGGTCCGTTGCCATTTGCATAGCGAAAGTCGATGGCATATAAACCGGCTTCTGCAATATCAACCGGTACGCTAATGGTCGTGTTTACTTTTGTACTGGCTTCAACAAAACCATTGCCGGCAAATCCTTTATAGGGCAGCGTTGATTTTTCGTTAGTCCCTTCCACTTCTTTTGTTACTATCTTATCTGCTACCATTACAGGTTCGCCGGCGAAAGATTGTACTCCCCTCGCATCTGCAGCCAGTACCTGGTATTCAGCAAATTCGTTCAATGCAACAAGCATATTCGTATTCGTTGGTCTACTAATTTCCCTGCCGTTTTTCAAAACAATATACTGTACTGCATCAGCAACTTTATTCCATTCTAATAAACCATTATTCAGTGTTGCCACCGGAGCATCAGGTGTTACATAATGATCAACCATGTTGATGTTGGCATCATTTAAACTATTATTTGCGAGTACAATGCTTACCGTATGTTTTCCTTTTAACGAGGAGGCGATAACTGGCGCCGCGGGTTTTCCATCTATCTTAAAAAATTTAACCCGGTTGCCATAACCTTCCATTTCTATATCGAGCACGGCACCCCTGTAATGGAAATTGGTAAGGCTGCGTTTGCCTTGTAACGCTTTCGGAACAAAGGGTTGAAAGCTTAAGCTATTGGTATTAAACTGTATGCCGAACAAAAGTTTATGCACCAAACTTATACTGCCCGAAAGGCTCCACAACATATTGCTCGAATTGATTTGCGTGCCCGCAAAATCACCATTTGATGCAACAAAGTTTTCCTTGTTGGTAACAAATAAAGCAGCGGGGCGATAGATGGCTGCAATGCTTTCCATCACTACTTTTTCGTTGGCGGTTTTAGCGGCAGCCAGTGCAAAAAATGATTGTACAAAAGGCCATACCGCATTATTATGGTAAGGTGGAATGTTGGGTATTTGCGGGTAAATGCAAGGCACCCCATAATCCATCACAGGGGTTTTACTGATCACCTGTTTACTTCTCGATTCATCGGCAATTCCGAAAATAACAGACAATGCTTCACCCAACGCTTCGGAACGCGGAGAAGCAATTTTTGCATTTCTCCCATACAGGAATTGTGCGTAATATCCTTTATGGGCAATCCATAAATATTTGTTGATGCCTGCTTTTATGCCACCCGCAACCTTACTGTATTTTGCTACAGATGGTTTATCGTTTAACAATGCAGCCATGCTTGCCAGTACAATATTTGCCTGGTAGTGAACAGCGTTGGTGCCCAAACATTCCGACTCATAAATATCAACCGGCTGCATCCACTTAGGATAAGTTTGTTCGCGCCAGTCTAAAAAAGATGACTCCCCTTTTATCATACCCGTCACTTTGTCAAAGGCAACTTCTTTATCGTCTTCCGCAGAATTTTTTATGACTTTATACGATTGTTTCAGCCAGTCGTTGTCACCTGTAACCTTGTATACTTCCCAGGCGGCAACCGCCCATATCATCCGGTCGGTAGATGCCGGCCATGCGCCACCGGTTCCGGTATCCTGTATAATTTTTCCATTCTTTACTTTACGCATCAAACTAAACTTTGACACCCTGGGTTGCAGGTGAGCCATGGCTAAAATAATGCTATAACTAATATCGCGTGTCCAAACGCCAGCCCACTCTTTACCCGTTCTGAAAGTACTGTCGGGCTCAACGGCATTCACCATTTCCTCTTTAGCCATATTGTAAAGTGCATCGCTTAAAACATACCCGGATTGGTAAGCCGGGAATGCAGCAACATCCTTCGATTGTTTCCATGTTGAGGAGGTTTGCTTTTCATTTTTCTGGTCGTTAAGCACGATCGTACCGGTATAGATACCATCACCATCATCATCTTTTAATTTGAGTTCGGGTTTGTTGACAAGGTTGTCAAAATCCCAGCTTAGTGGTGCAGTGCCACCTGCTGCATACACACCCTTGAAGTCCTGCTTATAAATTTTATCGCCATTAAAAGTTGTATAGTAACCCGTTTTATCAAATGCGTTCAACACTTCACGCATGTCAAGATTTATCTTAAAGCTTGTTTGTGGTTTCAGGTAGGTATTATCGGCAACAACCTTTGTGTCGATGTATTGCTTACCAAACTTTATAACAGGTGTTTCGCAGTTGCCACTATTACAACTAAACCGATGATCTACCCCTGATTTCATTTCATTATCCTTTCCATTGATACTAAACTTGAATGTAATGGCTGCACTTAAGAAGTCGTTAGCCGGGCTTTTATAGTTTGAGATTAGTTCGGTCGACGAAAGCGCTTTTGCTTCCGCTTTTCCCTGCAGCACCCTGTCGGAAAAAACACTGAATGAATTTGATTTATAAAGAAGTTGCTGGTTGTAGCAAAGGGTAACACTGAGCAGTGTTGCCACGCAGGCAATCATTTTTTTCATTTGCTGGAAATTGAATGGTTGAAAAAGCAGGCAGGGTTTAAAGGTAAGATTCGGATGGGAACTACAGGGTGTTCAAATGACGTAAACATCGGAGATCATTCCATTATTCTTTACCGTCCAAACCATCAGAAAATAAAAAGAGCACTTAAAACATGTTTGTTTTAAGTGCTCTTTTAAAAGGTGGCCTCACTAGGATTTGATCCTAGGACCACCTGATTATGAGAGGGCGTTGAAAGTTTTCTTTTTCAGACGTTTAGAGCGGTTTTATATACAAACATATTCGAACTTGCAGTAAAAGTTGCTCCTAATCCTCGTTAAAGAATACTTTCAAATTTTGACTTTCATTGCGAGATATAGTGCGATATATTTCGCCGAGGCGTCAGTAAGATCACTAATCTAAGAAACATTGGGCAATTCCTTACTGAGGCGGTGAATGATTTTCGGTTTGTAGACGAACAAGTATACTCTCACATTCGAGGACTATTACCGCAATATTCTATTGCCACCATTAACGCATCTCTTCTTTCTATTAAAGGTGGAGGATTGCACTGTGCGTCCTGAAACCTTTTGAGTCAGAATTAATTTCTTCTATAAAAATGGTACGATTTTCATGTTCCTATTGTTTTGCTGAAGCTTATAGTCGAAGTGAAGTTCTACATATTAACGAATATCTGAATGCGGTTTCACAAGGGAGTAAATTTTTTGAGAGATACAGCATCGGTTTAATAGCGCATCTGACTGTGTTAGATTTCTGAGAAGGCTAATCAGCAAAAACCACAAATGATATATCTGGCCATAAGAGTCGATACCTTTAAACTCAACATAAAATTTAACAACCTTGAGCCGGACAAATATTAGACTTCTGTTCATAGCCACGATACTTTTTTCATTGCCTGCGTGTTCTAACAAACAGAACACGGAAAAAAGTTTGACAAATGAGAACTGGCTGCGGGTTGCGGGTGATAAAATCGTAAATCAAAAAGGCGATACTGTTTACTTACGTGGTTTCGGACTGGGCGGAATGCTTCACATGGAAAATTTTATAAACGGTTATCCTGCCAACGAACAAGCTATGCGGGACGGACTATTGAACGTGTTGGGAGAAAAAAAATACAAGCACTACTTTGATGCGTTACTTAAAAACTATTTTACTGAACCGGATGCAGCCTATATTCAAAGTCTCGGTTTAAACCTTCTTCGCATACCCATCAATTACCATCTTTTTGAAGATGACATGAATCCTGGGGTTATTAAGGAAGAGGCTTTCGCCTACCTCGATAGTGTAATAGAAATGTGCGCCCGGCACCAGATCTACACAATCATTGATCTGCATGCTTTGCCGGGCTTTCAAAACCAGCATTGGCATAGTGACAACCCTACCCATGTAGCCTCGTTTTGTTTGCATAAAGATTTTCAGGATAGGGCATTACACCTTTGGGAAGTAATAGCAGATCGTTATAAAAATCAACCATGGGTAGCCGGCTACGACTTAATTAATGAGCCCGCCGATCCATCTCGAAAAAAACTTTTCCCCTACTACAAAAGACTGCGCGATGCTATTCGCAAGACGGATCCAAATCATATTTTGTTTTTGGAAGGTGATCGCTATGCAACCGAATTTGACATGTTTACCGAGATATGGGACAACGTAGTTTATACCAATCATGATTACGCTGTTCCAGGGTTTATTGATGGCGGAGACTACCCAGGTTTTTCACGCAACCGCTATTTTGATAAGGATACACTTGAGAAAGATTTCCTTGAAAGAAGTGAATTTATGTTCTCGCGAAAAGTGCCCGTTTGGGTAGGGGAATTTGGCCCGGTTTATACCAATGATCCAAATAAAGACGAAATGCGCTACCGGGTGTTAAAAGACCAATTAGCTTATTACAACAAATACAAAGTAAGTTGGTGTATTTGGTTGTATAAAGACATGGGTCTGCAAGCCATTATGCACCCAAATGAAAATACTCCTTACATGAAGCTGGTCTCAAAATTTCTATCGAAAAAAGATTCACTTGGCGCAGATGCGTGGGGTGCAACCGACAAAAACATCAGGCAGGTAATAGGTCCACTGGAAGACTTGTTAAAAGAATTTCCG
>JANPIA010000459.1:0-1766 GCA_031424735.1 Segetibacter sp. | reverse complement strand
TGTTTGCTTCATCCAGGTAAGGTGTGCCGGATGTATTTACCCGTAGCAGGTAACATGCAGTGCTATTGGCGCCGTTATAACCATACACCTGGATATAGTATGTTTTGCTGCCGGAGGTATTGTATTTTATTCTTTCAGAAGTTGTATTGCCGTTCTGCGAAACAGCTAATTGTTTACCATTATTGTTATACAATTTAATGTCGTAATCGCCTGCCAGGTTGCCAAGGGTTATATTAAGATTTGGCGCCGCAGATGTAGTAGTAAAAGTAAACCAGTCTTTATCACTACCGGTTGAAATGCTGGCATTGATATCGGCGTTCAATGCAATAGGTTTGGATGCATTTCTGGTTTCATTTGCCTCATATACATCTGTACAGGTTACCGGTGGTACACTTGCCCCTACACCTACAGCATTCCATGCATTGGTTGTTTGTAATACCTCAAAGCTTGCTGGGCCATAAAGGTCTTCGGCAGCTTTAATTGACCAGGTACGGCAGTCTGCATATTTTGAAGTTGAAATAAGGTAGGTTGTAAGCGTTCGATAGGCAATTGCTGCAGCATTATCAATGCCAATTGCTGACACATTAAATGCTGTACCCAAATCATTGGTTCCTGATCCCCCGGCAGACAATAGATAAAACCAAAAATTCAATACACCGCTATTGGTATGAACACCTCCATTATCACCGGTTCCGGTATACCAGTAAGTTCCTTTATAAGTATCAGGATCGCTATAAGTATTTGGATTGCTCATAGAGCGGATGGTATAAAAGTCAGCTCCAATTAACCAATCGTTTTGCAAAGGCCGTGCAAACGCTTCAATGGATGTTCCAAATATGTCGCTAAAGCTTTCATTCAATGCACCGCTTTCGTTGCTGTAATTAAGGTTTGCTGTAAAGGATGTAAGGCCATGGGTTATTTCGTGCCCGGCTACATCTATAGAAGTAAGAGGTTTGTAATTATTGGTACTGCTGCCATCTCCATAAGTCATCCTGCTACCATCCCAAAAAGCATTAAAATAGTTGGTGCCATAGTGCACATAACTTTTTAAAAGAAAGCCATTATTGTCAATGCTGTTTCGGTAAAATTTTATTTTATAATAATCGTAGGTTTTTTCTGCTCCCCAATGTGCATCTGTGGCATATTGGTCCAGGTTTGCATTTGCATTATTCCATTGGTTATCGGCATCAGTAAAATCAACTGCTGCGCTATAGCTGGTACCTTTTTTTAGATTGAAGGTTTGAATTCCATTGCCCCTTCCGCCAATTTCTCTTAAGCGATAAACCCCTGAGCTTAGATCGGTGGTAATAGGTTGAGTTCCGCTGTAACCTGTTATAGCGGTGCCCGATGCGTCAGTAGTGTGTATTAACTCTCTCTTGCCTAAAACCTCACCGGTGTTGGCATCAATAAAATATATTCTTCGTGCCAGTGGCTCGCTGGCATACAGGTCCATTTTGTAGGCGAGTTTTACAGCAGGTGTTATCTCTTCTTCGCCTGTATAGAAAACCAACTCGGGCTTTGGATAGAAGGTTGCAGCCTTGTTGTTACTTTCTTTCTTTAAAAATTTTTCTTCATCGGTTGATTGCCATTTATAACTTGTGGCACCAAAATCTGCCATAGCAGCATGGATCGCAGCTTCATTTCCAATACCTGCTGTTGACTTAATATTAGCAGGAAATTTTTGAATCCATTTTCCGTTTTGGCTTAACAATCTGCCATTAATTGAGTGGGTAATGTAAACAGCACCTTCAATAGGAATGTTATGC
>JANPIA010000458.1:0-6717 GCA_031424735.1 Segetibacter sp. | reverse complement strand
CGTTGTCGTCAAACGTGAGAATATTGCGAAAGCCCATCACCTCTTCGTAAAACTTCACCCACGGGTTCATCTGGTTCCAACCAACATTTCCCACACAGTGATCCACATACAGCAAGCCAGTTTCAGTAGGATTATAACTACTCTCCCATTTTCTAAAACCAGGCATAAATATGCCGTTATAATTTTTTCGTTCGATGAATACGTGGACGGTGTCGCCATAAGTATGTATTCCGCTCATTACAATTTCTCCATCATAATCTATTAAAACATCCGGCTTTAGATAACTTTTTCCACCGCGTTTGGTTGTTTCCACCCAGGCATTGGTTGCATCCTCTACTTTCAAGGCAAGCACTTTTACACCATCTCCATGTTTATAAATATGACCCGCAATTTCTCCAATAGGTCGCAATGGAGTGGTTAGCACAAAAGTTAGTTTGTTCTGCCTGATAACGTAGCTCACTTTATCCTTTACCCCGGTTTCCGGACCGGCATAGGCTAGGCTTTGAAAGCCAAATGCCGTTTTATAAAAGTGTGCCGCCTGCTTTGCATTACCAACATAAAACTCTACATAATCTGTTCCCTGCAGGGGCAAAAAATCAGTTTCTATTGTAGTGGAGCGTTGTAAAGTAGTTGCTGTTTCCATTGCTTACAAGTTGAAATGTTAGACTGTAGATGAAAGAATGTGTGGAGAAAAATAAGATCAACTTATTGCGAATCCATGGCGAGTGTGCTCATGAGAATATGATATGGCTTTTTGAATTGCATCGCGGTCAAAGGTAGAAAATTTCCTGCTCAACAAGCCGAATGGTATCTTCGCGGCATATTGAATTATTATGAAGATCGGAATACTTGGCGGGGGACAATTGGGCAGGATGTTATTACAGGCAGCTATCAATTACCCGGTGGAAACTTTTTTAATGGAGTATGATGTTGAGTGCCCGTCTGCTCACTTATGCCATCATTTTATAAAGGGCGATATCCGGAGTTTTAGCGACGTGTACAATTTCGGCAAAGGGTTAGACGCGATCACTATAGAAATCGAATCGGTAAACGTGGAAGCTTTGGAACAATTGGAGCTGGAAGGTGTACACATTTACCCAAAGCCTGCGATTATCCGAACCATCAACAACAAAATACTGCAGAAAGAATTTTACAGTCAACATGAAATTCCATCGCCAGGCTTTGCCATTACAAACAATTTATCAGATTTAAATAAACATAGCGGACTACTACCCGCCGTGCATAAAATAGCTACCGGCGGTTACGATGGACGTGGGGTGCAGGTAATAAGTTCAGTGGCTGATTTTTATAAGGGTTTTGATAAGCCAGCCGTTCTTGAAAAAATGGTGAACATCAAAAAGGAGATTGCCATCATTGTAGCGATGAATGACAAGAAGGAGATCGCGATTTACCCTCCGGTGGAAATGGTGATGGACCCTCGTTTGAACCAGCTTGATCACCAAATGAGTCCCGCCGTTCTGCCCGATAAAGTATTTTGGAAGGCGGAAGCCATCGCCCACAAAGTGGTTAAACAACTTGGCAGCGCGGGTATTTTTGCCATAGAGATGTTTGTGGATATGAACGATGATGTATGGGTGAATGAAACCGCCCCCCGCGTTCATAACAGCGGGCATCACACCATTGAAGCAAATTATTGCAGCCAATTTGATATGCTGTGGCGTATTATGCTCAACTATCCATTGGGGCATACCCATGCGATACAATCGGCATGTATGGTAAACCTGGTTGGTGCGGAAGATTTTGAAGGATCTGCTGTGTATGAAGGGCTGGAGGATGTTTTAAAAATTGACAACGCTTTTGTTCACTTATATGGAAAAGCGGTAACAAAGCCGGGAAGAAAAATGGGGCATGTAACCGTGATCAGTAATGAGCGGCAAGAGTTAATTCACCAGGCAAACAGGATAAAGCAAACATTGAGGGTGGTTAGTAAATAATTGCAGTGGCACTTCTTTTATCTGCATTACAAAACAAAATCTATGGTACAAACATCACACAATTCCATACCAACCACCAGGGTGGGTATTGTAATGGGTAGCGATAGCGACCTGGTTATTATGAAGGATGCTGCCGAATTTCTGAAAGCGATTGGGGTTGAGTTTGAGCTAACGATCGTTTCAGCTCACCGTACACCTACACGATTGGTTGAATATGCAACATCAGCAAAACGAAGGGGACTGAACGTGATTATCGCCGGCGCCGGGGGCGCTGCACATTTACCCGGTATGATAGCCTCCATTACAACATTGCCGGTTATTGGCGTCCCTATCAAATCTTCGAACAGTATCGACGGTTGGGATTCCGTATTATCGATACTACAAATGCCTGCCGGCGTTCCGGTGGCAACCGTGGCATTGAACGGTGCAAAAAACGCTGCTATCCTTGCCGTTCAAATACTCGCCCTATGGGATGAATCGCTGGCTGTAAAGATTGGTCAGTATAAGATGGAACTGGAAAAATCGGTGTTGGAAAAAGCAAGAAAATTATCGGATGAAGGTTGGCTCAACAACTTTGATCAGGTAGATGCTACTACAAAATAGCCTTCTTGTTTTCAGCAGAAATTACCTTAGCATTATCAGGCAATTTTTTCACCTACCCGTAAAATGCAAAATTGCTGTTCAAGTGTTAAAGATGCATCGCAAACATTTTGCAACCACTCTTTACCATATTTAGCATAATAGGTGGCAAAATTGTCGACCCTTTCCTGCAAGCTATTATTTGGAAAGAGTTGTTGCTTTAGTTTGTGTAGCTGCCGTTGTTCAGCTTCAAACTTTTTTCTTTCTGCCCGAAACATTTTCTTTTGGAGCGCTTCTATTTTTTTAGCTGCGGCAGTGTGTAATGCGTTCACATGCGGCGCTAAGGTCGGGTCTATTTTTTCTGCTGAAATTTTCAAATGCTCATAAACCCTTTTCAGCTCCTGAAGTTCATCAGAAAGTTTCAGTTTGGCATTGCTATTTTCCTCAACAAGCATTTTTACAAGTTGCTGATCATCTTTAAAAAGTTCTTCTAAACTAAAGCCGAGTTTATGTGTTTGCTGTAATTGATTTTCATCAATCAATAAAAATGAATTGCGGACAATCAGCACAGGGTAAGGAACGCTGCAGGCTTCAAACACATTTTTTAATTCGAGCCAATAAGCTATTTCGCCGCCTCCTCCAATAAAGGCAATGTTGGGTAAAATGGTTTCCTGGAAAACGCCGCGTAAAATAACATTGGCGCTAAATCTTTCCGGATGCTCGTCAACTTCTGAAAGAATTTCGTCTTTCGTCCAGGTGTAGATGGCGGCTTTAAAAATTCCATCTGTTTCAACAATTCGTTCCCGCTTTCCATCTAACAAGTAAAACAGGTTCAACACTCTACCGCTTGCCTGCACTTTATAGTATTTACCTAACGCTTCGGCAGTTTCTTCCACAAGCGGATGCGAAAACTTATTGATCAGTTCATTTTTTACAACCGGGTTGAATGCTTGCTTGAAGCGTGCATTATCCGGTATGAGAATAAGTAAGCCATAAACTTTAAAAAGCTCATTGACTAACTTTAAAGTTGCCTGTTGTATGGAAGTTCCGGTTTGATAAGCTGATTGGAATAGCTGTATAATTTCCTCTCCATGCGGGTAAACGCCTAACTGTCCCCGCATTTGTTCCACCAGGTTTGTAAGCTCCTTATCTACTAACATTCTGCCAACCGCACCTGTTTGACTGGTGTTCCAGGTTAACTTCTCCCCGTTGAGAGAAATGTTGCCCAGTTCGTCAAGGTCTGCATCTTCGCTACCCATATAAAAAACGGGAACAAAGTTGTATTGCGGCATCTCTGTATTTAGAGACTGCGCCAGTTTGATGGTGTGAAGAATTTTATAGATAAAGTACAGATGCCCAGTAAAAATATTTGGCTGATGTGCTGTGCAAACTGTAAAGGTATTCTGGCTAGAAAGCAGTGTCAAATTTTGATGTTGCAGGGATGAAAGTTCGATCCCTTCATATTGCTTATGCAACTCCTCAACCAATAGCTTTCTGTCGGTACTAAAATCTTTTCGCGAAGCAATGGAAGCTTTGATCCCGTTCAATGTTGCGGGGTTTTGCAGAAAGGGTTTTATTTTGTCGTCCTGCTCAATGTAATCGAGTACCAGTTTGGAAAAGTACCCGGTATTTTTATAAGGAAGATATTTGCTATTGTTAGTCATTGGTTGATGCCGCCGTTTCCGTTGTACGATATGAAGAATCGTATTTAATTGTTTTGTGCAGTTGTTTGTTTCGCCAAAGTTATCGGGAAATCGTCTTAGATTTTTTTCGCGTTAAATCACCTCTCCTTCCAAATCATAATCGTACGCCTTTGTAATTTTTACATTCACAAAGTCGCCAATGGGTAGCTTTTTATTTGTGTTGATGACCACCTCGTTGTCTACTTCCACACTGTCAAATTCAGTCCGTCCTAAATACCTGCCTGACTCTCTTTTATCAATTATTACTTTAAAAATGTTCCCAACCTTTTCCTGGTTTTTTTCAAGACTTATCTCCTGCTGTACACTCATTATCTCCTGGCATCTTTCTTCCTTCACTTCGTGCGGAATGTTATCATTTAAATCAAATGCACCAGTTCCTTCCTCATGGCTGTAACTAAAAATACCCACCCTATCAAACCGGTGTTCTTGCAGAAATCCTTTCAACTCTTCCACATCGTCTTCGGTTTCGCCGGGGAAGCCAGCTATCAATGTTGTGCGCAAGCAAATGCCCGGCACCATTACACGAATATTAAAAAACACGTCTGTCATATCTTCCCTGGTAATTTGACGGCGCATCGCTTTCAGCATATTGTTGCTGGCATGTTGAAGCGGCATGTCAAGGTAATTGCAAATAATATCCCGGTCTCTAACAGCATCTAAAATTTCCAACGGAAACTTGCTTGGGTAGGCATAATGTAAACGTATCCACTCCAGGCCTTTTACATCGGCAAGGGCATGTAGTAACTTTGGAAGCTCCCTTTTTTTATAAATATCCAATCCATAATAGGTAAGCTCCTGGGCAATCAGCATGATCTCTTTAACGCCTCGTCTTACCAAGCCTTCCGCTTCAGCAACCAGTTGTTCTATAGGTCGGCTTATATGCTGGCCACGCATAAGCGGTATAGCACAAAACGAACAGGTGCGGTTGCATCCTTCGCTTATTTTTAAATAGGCATAATGCGATGGTGTGCTCAATAATCGCTCACCAATCAGTTCAGCTTTATAATCCGCCTCAAATCTTTTTAAGATCATTGGCAATTCCATGGTTCCGAAATAGGCATCCACCTCCGGTATTTCTTCCTCCAGGTTATTGCGATACCGTTCGCTGAGGCAACCTGTAACATAAACCTTATCAAGTTTGCCACGGCGTTTCAATTCAACCTGTTGCAAAATAGTGTGAACACTTTCCTCTTTGGCTTTATCAATAAAGCCGCAGGTGTTTACTATAACAATATTGTGATCTTTTCTGCCGCTTTCGTGCACCACATCAATATCATTCGCTTTTAATTGGCCGCTTAACACTTCGCTATCTACCATGTTTTTACTGCAGCCGAGGGTGATGATATTGACCTTATCCTTTTGTAGAGTTCTTGATTTCATAAAGAGCGGCAAAGATAAGGAGATGCAATACGGTACATTCAATTTAACCTTTCAT
Organism: Segetibacter sp.; assembly: GCA_031424735.1. Lineage (GTDB taxonomy): Bacteria > Bacteroidota > Bacteroidia > Chitinophagales > Chitinophagaceae > Segetibacter. The sequence continues at coordinate 1,045 of JANPIA010000458.1, read as the reverse complement.
TTATACGTTTTGGATCGACTTATGATGTTATCATCGGCATACCCTAAAATCTCTTTTATGAAACTAATGTTTTTGATTGCCACTGTGTTGCTATCGCTTTCTTTGCTTGCTCAACAAAAACGCGAAGCTCGCACCAGGGGTAATAATAAACCTGTTGCTGACACAACTCCCATCATTCAAAAACCCACCCTATCCGAGGATCCGCCCATAGCAGGCGATCAAGCTGGTTCTAATAAACAAGCAAATCCTGAGCAACCATATACAACCGCGGTGGGCGGCAAGCTTTCTTCAGGATTAGCCTTTAGTTATAAGAAATTTATCAGTCAAAAAAATGCGGTTGAAGTGCAGGCAATGTTCTTTAAAGAAGGACTGCGGTTTATTGGTTTGTATGAATTTCACTTTCCCATTGAAGGAGTAAATAACTTGTCGTGGTATGTTGGCCCGGGTGTTCACGTTGGTGTTTACCGATCCAAATACAAAACCATTAATGCTACCAATAACGATGTTGGTATTGATGGCGTTGTTGGACTGGATTATAAAATCGCCAATTCGCCTATAAATATCAGTCTCGATTGGCAGCCAAGTTTTAGCGTTTTAGGTAATGCCGGACTACAACCCCAGTTTGGCGGACTCGCAGTACGTTTTGTGTTGAACTAACTTATTAGTTGACCTCACAATAAGCATCCCGCATCCAAAGTTTGTTTAGATTGAGTCCACCGCTTTCTCTGTGGTTCATCAATTCGAAAGCGAAACTCATTTTTACTATTGCCTGAATAGCCTTTGTAGTTTGGCGCTTGCCGGTTTGTTGTATACATTAGTATATAAAACAACTGCTCATGCCAATACACAACCCTAAGCGGCTTTCATTAGTAATTTGTTGCTTATTCGTATCCATTTTTTCCCTTGCCCAGGGCACGCTTCTTTTACGCCAGCCATCAATTAGTAAACAACATATTGCTTTTGTTCATGGCGATGATCTGTGGGTGGTGGCAGGCGAAGGTGGCGATGCAAGAAGATTAACCAGTGCGACAGGAACGGAAACTAA
>JANPIA010000457.1:0-2326 GCA_031424735.1 Segetibacter sp. | reverse complement strand
CATCGTAGGAGGTGGATACTCCGGAGGTGCCCTCATTGATGAGAATGCTGATATAATTGGAATGACTACGGCCGATCAGCCACCTTTTGGCAGGGCGATAAAAATGGATGTGATTGTAAAGAAGGTTAAGGACTGGGGTTTTCCTGTTCAGTTAGATTATGCGGATGAGGATAGCATACCGTTAATAAATGCCGTAACCAGGAACGACATGGCAACTGTAAAAAAGTTGCTGGCTCAATGTGCCGATCCCAATGTAATAGACGATGAGGATGGAGGATTTTTTACCCCGTTGCATTATGCAGCTGAAAATAGCCGCAAGGCTATTGTTTCATTGTTGTTAAGTGCCGGGGCTAATCCTAACTTTTTAAACGATAAGGGGGAGTCTCCTTTGATGCTTGCTATTGAAAACAAGGATGTAGAAACCGCAAAATTGTTATTAAGTGCAGGTTCGGACCTGAAAGTGATGGACACCGATGGATATGACGCTTTGTGTTATGCAATACATGTGGGAAACATAGAGCTGGTAAAAATCCTGCTAAACGCCAAAGCACCGGTCAATAAAAATTACAAAACAGAAGTTACGCCGCTACGGCTGGCTGTATTAAACAAGGATGCAGATATTATAAAGCTTTTGATAGAAGCAGGTGGCAACGTTAATGAACCGGGTGAAAACGGGGAAAGCTTGCTGGCATATGCTACCTGGAAAGCCGATATAACTATAACCGACCTGCTGCGTACTCATGGCGCAAAACAAGGCGCCAAAGAAAAGGTTGACAGCTATCCCCGCATTGCCCAGGCAATTCAATCGAACAACCTGGCTATAATTAAGCAATCAATTGCTAACGGTGAAAAAGCAGACCCCAACCTGCTTTACGAACCCATATCAAAAGGAAACGTGGAAATGATAAAATTGCTTGCAAAAGCAACTAACAACCTAAATGAACGTTTGGAACGAAGCGGCGAAACCCTGCTTCATTTGGCGGTCAACAATAAAAACCTTGAAATAGTAAAGCTATTGGTAGAAAATGGCGCCAACGTGAATGCACCGGGAGACAGGCGGCAAACACCATTATTTTATGCATTCAGAAGCGACATTGATAATCATAAGAGAGATGATACTTCAAACAGAACCAGCCCTGTAGTTGACTTTTTGATAGCCCAGGGAGCACATGTAAAAGGAACGGACTCTATGCTTAGAATGGAGTATTTGTTAAGGGCCGCCAATGAGCACCAATTAACGGCGGTAAAATACCTGCTCCAGGCTGGTACCAATCCCAACATTAAAAGCGGCAATCAGGGGCGCAATACACCACTGCAATTTGCCATATTAACCGGCGATGCGGCAATAGTGCGTGAACTAATAAAGGCCGGCGCTAATGTTAACGAGGCTTCATCCGATGATCTCCCTATCGTCCTTGCCATCAAAAAGAATAATACAACCATCGTAAAAATTTGACCTGCTGCCCATGCAGACATCAATACCCGGGGCCGGGTCAGCTCTTCCATTCCATTAGAAGAAGCAATTGAAAAAGGAGACATCAATATGGTAAATACCTTGCTCAATACCAACATTGCAAAGGAGAATTTGGAAAAAGCGCTTGAAACCGCAGTTCGAAAAGGCAGTTTTGATATATTCTCCGCTATCGTAAAAAAAGATTTGATGCCAGCCAATTTTGAGAAGTTGCTTGAATTGGCGGTTGAAAGAAATAATTTAAATATAGTAGGTGCCCTGTTAAAGATTAATAGTCACCCTAAAAACTTTGAGACACTTTTCGAGTCGGTAGTGAATAGCAACAGGATAGAATTAGTTAAGCTTTTCCTATCAATGGGTGCTAAGCCTGGGGTGTTGTGGCCATCAGTACTAAAAGATGGTAAGATTGCTCTGATTGAGCTTTTCTTAAAAAACGGGATCAATGTAAATGAAGAACTGGATAATGGTGAATATCCTTTGCACGTAGCAGTGGATAATGATAAATTGGAAGTTGTAAAATTACTGCTTGGTGCGGGTGCCAGGTTTGACGCAAAGGGCAACGGCTTTGTATCATGTTTTGAAGAAGCAGTAAATAGGGGCAATATTGCAATTGCAAAATTGTTGCTCGAAAAAGGTGCCAACATTAATGAAATAAATGCGGAAGGCCAACAACCTCTGCATATAGCTGTTAGCAATACAGACGGCGCCGAAATGGTTAAATGGCTTTTAATAATGAAGGCTAATGTAAATGGACGAGACAAGTATGGTGCGACACCACTGCACGAAGCAGTTCGAACAGGTCATAGTGAAATTGTAAGCATTCTTTTAAAGGCCTCTGCAAACATCAACCTAAAA
>JANPIA010000456.1:0-12710 GCA_031424735.1 Segetibacter sp. | reverse complement strand
TCAATGGTAACCTTGGTACTTAACAAGCGTGGTGTTGCAACTACTTCGCAATATTGCTCCACTTTAGAGGTATCCTGCGCAAAGCTGCCAAGGCTAATAAGGAGGCAAAAAAATAAGATTGACTTTTTCATTGTAGTAGGGATTTTTGTGATGCTAATATAAACGGTTCGTTGCAATTATGGAAGGCGCCATTATAAAACCTGATCGCTAACTTGTTTTCCCTTCCATTTTTTTTTTGAATAACGAAATAAACCTTGAGTAAACATAAGTGTTAGAAAGGCTGTTTAAAATGCCCCAACCCATTGCCACTACCTTCAGGTGGACTGTTGCAAAAAAATTATGTAAAATTGGCTTTAGCCCGCATTCTATTAAACTTATATTATCCACGACCTTCAGGTCGTGGCAATATATAGGGGCTGTTCAAGAGAAGTAAGTGGCATAAAACAAATGGTATTGATATGCCCGATAGAAACGGGAAATTTATCCTGCATGAAATTTTCTATTTCATACTATAAATCAAAAATATCTAGCGCATAAAAAAGCCCCGACAAAAAATGTAGGGGCTAATTTTACACAGAAGTTATATTATTGAACGGTAGTTTTTGTTTTGTAAACCGTTTTAGGATGTTTTTTAGCGCGATGTCTTCCGTATAAATATCCGCCAGCGGCACCTGCACCTGCGCCAATGAGTGCTCCCTTGGTTTTGTTCTTACTTATAACCGCGCCTGTTACAGCACCAACACCTGCGCCTATTGCTGCACTTTTGCCTTTATGGCTCCTGTTTACTTTGCGTTTTACGGTAGTTTGTGCCATCAAATCGGCAGAAAATACCGATAGTGAGAATGCCAGAGTCAACAAAAAAATGATCTTTTTCATAATGTAATAATTTTAGTTTTTCAAAAGTGTGCCTTTATGTTTGGCATGTGTAAGGAAACTAAAATCAGGCCATATCTTTCATTTTGGTGAGGGGCAGTTAATAAATACAACTATTCAGGCTAAAGGATTGGACACAAAATGAGTAGAAAACAGGGAAAATCATTCTTTATAAAAATAAATTCCATCAGCCTGGGCAGTGCAGGTAACCACGAGGTCGTTAATACAAACGTTTTGGGGTAGGGTTGCACAATAATAGATAATGCCAGCAACATCTTCCGATTGTAAAGGAGTGAAGCCTTTATACACCTGGTTTGCCTTTTCTTCATCGCCTTTAAAACGTACAATGCCAAATTCGGTTTGGGCTGCGCCGGGATGAATGGCGGTCACTTTTATCTTATGTTGCAACAGGTCTATACGCATCGAATGGCTGAGGGCATCCACTGCAAATTTTGAGGCGCAGTACACGTTGCCCTTTTCATATACGTCCTTGCCGGCAACCGACCCAAGATTAATAATATGCCCCTGTTTACGGTCGCGCATATACGGAATGACGGCTTTGGTTACATACAATAAACCCTTCAGGTTAGTGTCGATCATTGTGTCCCAGTCGTCCATATTTCCTTCATCAATATGATCTCTTCCTAAGGCAAGCCCCGCATTGTTTAGCAACACGTCAATCTGCCGCCACTCATCCGGAAGGTTCTCTAAGTTCTGAAAAACTTCCGCCCTGTTTTGTACATCAAAAACAAGACTTAATATACGCACCTGGTACTTTGTTCTCAGTTCATCTGCAAATGCATGTAGTTTCTCGCTGCGCCTGCCAGTTATAATGCAGTTCCATTTTTCAGCGGCAAACTTTTCTGCCACCGCCTTTCCAAAGCCCGACGTAGCGCCGGTAATCAATATGATCTTATCCAAAATAATTAGCTATAAAAAATGAAAAAAAGAATTCAAATCGTAAAAACTTTCAAACCGAAACCCATAACGTAAAGCGTATTACTTACCACTTAAATCGTACAACGCTCTCACCTCATCAAAACCACCGTGCCTTTTTTTTCCAGTTTCTTTCCCTGGTAATCGCGTGCCTTAATATACCAAACGTAGGTGCCATTGCTCTGTGCCTTGCCGCCAAAAGTACCATCCCATCCGGCACCGTATTCTTTTGTAATGTAAACCTGCTTTCCCCACCGGTCGAAAACAATGAAGAGTTCAATGTATTCTGCGCCCAGTCCTACCGGTTTTAAAACATCATTTTTACCATCGCGGTTTGGCGAGAAGGCAGTAGGCACATATATGTCTGGTTGAATCTCCAATATCCGAACAGCTACGGTATCAAAATCCTCACAACCTTCCGGGGTGTAGCCACGTACCATAAATACGGTGGATTGATTTAAACGAGGTGCAATGGGGAAAGCGCTGTTAGGGTTTACGAGCAGGTTGGCTGGCTCCCAGGTATAAAGTTGTCCGCCACGGGCCTTTAGTTGTATAGGATTGCCTCTTTGTACAAAAGTATCTTTGCCAGCATATACATCAACCTTTTCAACTACTCGTAAAACGATGGTATCTGTTATATTTCGCCTGCAATTCCCGGTATCTGTAACCGATACAATATAGGTGGTGGATTGTTTTGGAAATGCAATTGGTGTATTGGATTTCGGATTGATAAGATCGGATGAAGGTGACCAGTTGAATACACTGGTTGCGGCTGTTGTGCTTACCGATAAATGGATGGTGTCGTCGTAACACTTCACCAAATCCCCCCCTGCATCAATCCTGGGTAATGCACCTACACCTACTACTACATCATCAGTGGCAATACAGCCATTGTAGTTTGACGAAACCTGGTAAGTGGTTGTAGCTCCGGGCGAAACGATAGGTTTCAACACAGTTGCACTTGATAGCCCGTTTGCCGGCAACCAAATAAAGTTGGGTCCATCGCTTTGGGCGTTTACCAATACACTGTCGCCCATGCAAAGAAAAAGGTCGGGTCCTGCAAAAAGAGTAGGCGCACGGTCGATGCGCACCAGTTTTTCTGTTGTATCTGCACAACCTACCGACGAAGTAGATATCAGTTGAATGTATGCCTGCTCAGAAAGTTTTGTGTTGGAAACCGGCCAGGGAAAATTGTAAGTGAGATTTTGGGCTGTAGTGATCATACCGGTTGACGCAACCGGAAATTCAACTTTCCAGCGCCATTGATCAACCTTGCCATGGCTGGAGATTGTCCGGTCGGCAAACACTAGATTGCCAGTGCTGCATCGCGGCGAATCGGGTATTTTAAATTCGGTAACAAAACCCGGAAATACACGCACCTTAGTAATAGAGCTATCTACACAACCTATTCCTCTTGTAACCACCAATTTTACATTAAAGCTATCGGGGCGGCTAAAGGTATAGGTTGGTTTTATTAGGATGGATGTGTCACTGTTCGTAAGTGTATCGCCAAAGTCCCATTTGTACTTTAACGTAGGATCGTTGTTATGATTGAACGATACAGTGAAATCGTTACAATTTTGAAACAAAGGCGGCAACAACGAGGTGATGCTGCAGCTATCAATCCTAAACTGGAACTCCTTTCTATAAACATTGATGGGTACACCGCCGCGATGTTCGGTTACACAAATGGTCACTGCATATTCGCCATCGTTTGCGGATGAGCCAGTAATAATTCCGGTTGCGGGGTCAATAACAAAGAGTGGCGGTGTGCCACCCAACGGGCTTGTTCCTGTATAACCATTCAGGTAGGTTACATTGGGAAAAGGCGGATCGGCGCTGTTAGTGTAGGAACTGCAGAATTGATATGATAACGAGTCTCCATCGGGGTCGGTAAAATTAAAACCGAAGGTGCTTTTAAAATTGCGGCAAATAACCTTAACAGAGTCGCCGCTTACCGGCGTACTATTTATTTGCGTTGCACCCGTATGTGGCGGAATGCCGGTGGAATAGGTGGCGCCGGTTGAATTGGTGTTTACAAAAATATTTTTGAGCCCGGTAACACGGCAACAAGTATTAAACGATATGATATAGCCCGAAAGATTTTCGTTTAAACTGATCTCCGCTTTATAGGTACCCATTTCGTAACAGGTACTTACCGGTATAACGGTGCAACTTGCGGTGGTGGTGGTTGGCAGTTTACTGAGGCTGACACGGGGCAATGCTTCCGGGCGCAAAAAAGTAGAGTTGCCTGCGAGATGAATTCGTACCGACACGTTCTGGGGAAGGGTAGCAGCCGAATTGCAGTTTCGGTAAAGGTTAACGGTAACCTCATATACATACACGTTGGAAGCTGTTTTGCGCACAAAGGTATAGCCCACTTCACCTCCAATAATGTGGCTGGCAATCGAAGTAAGAAAACAGAGAAGACCACCAAAGAATGCAATAAGTTTTTTCATTGTTAACGTATCAGAACCACGGTACCTTTTCTAAAGATCCGTTTACCAAGATAGTCATCACCTTCGGCAGTATAAACAAATGTTCCGCTGCCCTGGTCAATTCCGCCAAACCTGCCATCCCATCCCTTTCCATTTTCTGCAGTATTGAACACCATCTTTCCCCAGCGATTGTAAACGCGGAAATAATTTAATCCTTTCATGCCAATCAGTATCGGCTTTAGTATATCATTTCTGCCATCCCGGTTAGGTGTAAATGCACTCGGAACCAGTATATCCGGACCGGTTTTAAATACACGTACCGTAATATCGTCAAACGCTGCACAGCCGATGGGCACACTAACCCTTACACGATACGTGATGGAGTCGGTACTTGTTCCTAAAACCACAACGGGGTTGGCTATTGCCGGATTGCTTAAACCGCTGGAAGGCGACCATGCATAAACAGTTCCGCCGGTGGCATTTAATTGCAATGGCTGGTTGGCAACAATGGTTGTGTCGTTTCCTGCAAATGCCAATATTCGCGGGTTCACATTTACAATTACAGTATCCCGCGCTGGCTTGGGACAACCTATTGTATCGTAAGCAACCAGTATATAAGATGTAGTAAACGTTGGACGCGCAACGGGTGAAAGTGTGTTGACGTTTTGCAGCGTGTTAGCTGGTGTCCATGTAAATGATGAACCGGTGACTGTTCCGTTAAGCTGTGAAAAATCGCTGAAACAAATGCTGGTATCGGTTCCCGCATATGCTTGTGGGTAAGGTGTTACAACTACGGATAGCGAATCCCTGTCCTGGCATTTACCAAGGTTAGCGGTTACAAAATATTTTGTGCTTGATAATGGTCGTGCTACCGGGGTTTTAATGTTTGGATTGTTCAGCCCGGTGGAAGGAGTCCATAAATATTGCAAAGCCGCGCTGGTCGGTTTTAGCACAATACTATCGGTTCGGCAAATGGATGTGTCGGCACCGGCATCCACGGTAATAAAATCGAGTACGTTCACTTTTATCGAATCTGTTTTAATACAACCGCTTTCATTCAGCGTAACTAAGTAGGTGGTGGTTCTTTTCGGGTAAACCAGGGGTGTTGGCGAATTTGGATTGATGATGTTGTAGGATGGCGACCATGTATAAAACCCATTGCCATTTGCCACAAGCGGTAATGTATCGATGCTGCAAATAAGTGTGTCTTTAAAAGGGAGGTTTAGCGATGGCAGGTTATTAGCAACAACTGTTTTAGTAATCGTATCAATGCATCCTTTACTATTGGTTACAATCATACGAACACTCCTGTTACCCGGAGTTGGATATTGATACGATGGATTTCTTATTCTCGATGTGTCATCTGCCACGGTGGTTTCACCAAAATCCCATCGCCAGCTATCCACTACACCATACCTTGTGGTTGTTCGGTCGGTAAATTGAAAGGGCGTTTGAAAACAACTACCCGCAATAGAAAAGTCGGGTACAAAACCGGGGTACACCCTCACCAATGCCGTAGTAGAATCGTTACAACCGCCAGAACTCGCCACCTTCAGTTTCAAAACAAATACCCCGCTATCGGTATAAGTATGGCTTGGTGTGGGTGAGGTAGATGAATTGTTTATACCAGAAGCAGGGTCACCAAAACTCCAGGCATAGCTGGAAATGAGCGGAGAAGTGGATTCGTTTTGAAAGCTCATGGTAAATCCGTCGCATGTAGTATAGGTGGGTTGTAATTGTGCACCGGCGAGGCTGCAGTTGGCTACAGTAATATGTATCTCTTTGCGGGTAGTACCGATCATGATCCCGTTCCTGAATTCGGATGCGCAAACCGCTACAATATATTGCCCAGTGATGCCCGGGGCTGTTCCGCTTATTAAACCCGTAAGATTATTTATAACTACAGAGGACCCCATTGGCGATGAACCCGTATAACCACTATTGTAAGGTGTAAGTACGTAAGGTGGATTGGCGGGTGGGTTGGGTCGCGCCGAGTTAGGACCTGTGCCAGTATTACCAGATCCTCCACCAATTAAACCGTTACAAAAGGAATAGGTAAGAGAATCTTTGTCGGCATCCGTTGCGCTAAAATCGAAAGTGAAATTGCCATTGTAACAAACCACCACAGTATCTTTTTGAGCAAATATTGCGCTGGAATTGCGTTGAAAAGATGTTCCGTTTATCGTTCCCGGGATGGTAGTAGTATAGGTTATGCCTATGTTACTTGAATTGCTCACGTTAATAATACCAGCTATCCGGCAGCAACGTTGTACAGCAAGCGTATATCCTGCATTATTCGTTGGCAGGTCCATGGTTGTTTCGTAACTATCAATTCTGTAACAAATTACCGGTGCAGGTGAAATACAGGGATTGAAACTGCTTTTAGAAATGATCTCGAAACCGGTGCGGTTGATGGTTAAACCCTGGCCGTTCAATGATGGCAATAATTGATTGGTAGCTCCATCATAGATGCCAAGAAAAACTTCCTGGTCTATCTGCATATTGTTGGAGTTGCATTCAAGGTATTGTTTTACGGTGATGCGGTATTTGGTGGTGCCTGCTGTTGCTCCATCACCCAAAGATTCATAATAAACCCATCCACCTTTTAAGTGAGCACTATAGGTTACAGCAGATATAGTAAGGCATAGGAATAGGGTCAAAAACTTCTTCATGCAGGCTATAGAGATTCGAATGAGCGGATAAAATCCGACAGGTGATTGTTTACTTTTTCGGTGGCCTCCAGCATACCCATATGGCCAACACCGGTTAAGATGTGAATATACGAAACGGAGGGCAGATGAACCTGCTGCAACACGTCGGCTAATGGCGCTGCAACATCGTCTGTACCTAAGATGAACAAAACCGGGATTTCGCTGCATTTCAGCACATTCGTATGGTCGGGGCGCAGCATCATGGCGGTATAATATTGCTGCAGGCTCACATCGGTAAAACTCTTTCCTTTTTCAATTAAAGCTTCCACTTTTTCGGGGTGTGTTCGTTTAAAACCGGCAGAAAACAAATTGGGTATGGTTGCTTTGATAAACGAATATGCTCCATATTGTTCAATCATTTCAATCCCCTTTTTTCGGCTGGCTTTTTTTTCTTCGTTATCGGCAAATGCGCTGGAGTGTATCAAGCCAAACCCTTTTAGCATGGCAGGATATTTATCAGCGAAAGCAAGTGTAACATAACCTCCCATGCTATGCCCTAACATAATACAGGTTGATATGTTTTCTGCCACCACTAATGCATATAACATCTCTGCAAAATCGGTTAACGAAACTTCATCCAACTTTAATAATTCTGACCGCCCTGTACCCGGCAGGTCGGGCACAATCAGGTTGCAAAAAAACTTCATGCTTTTTACCTGCTCCTCCCATATAGAGCTATCCTCACCAAAACCATGTAACAACACCACCGGAACCCCATCTCCATAAACATTGTAATGGATAGCTGACTGTTTGTATTCAAATTTTTTATGCATGATCATTTATTATTTGGGTAAAATGATTCTTTGTTAAAAAGCCGGTTACACCAGAACATAGGTTTGGCAACTTGTTCCGCCACAGGCGTGTATAGGATTTTCTATGTGCCTCTATTGTGTTCTATCATTCTATGTGGTAAAACTAACAACCCCAAACGTTGCAAAAGCTGCATCAGCAAAGTTTAAAACCTTGCCTCTATTTAGTTACCACCCGCTTCGATATCCTTGCTTTGATAATTGTAATGATGTTCCATAAAACCAGTACACCAAACAGCCCGAGAACAATCCGCGATAAAACATCTCCATATTTTACAAAAAAGGTTTGCTTTGTTAGTGCCGGAATGTTTGCTTTTATAACAGATGCCTTATCCCATTTGCGGGTCTCCACCAAGTTTCCCTTGTCATCTATCATCGCTGAGATGCCTGTATTGGCGCTGCGTGCAACCCAGCGGCGGGTTTCAATAGCCCTTAACCTTGCATAATGCAAATGCTGCCGGTGACCCGGTGTATCAAACCACCATCCGTCGTTGGTTACAATGGTTAAAATGGTTGCGCCTTTTCGCACATAACTCGCCACATATTCCCCGTAAATACTTTCGTAACAAATAATGGGTGCCGATACATAGGGGTTGTTATTCATTTTGAAGTCGGCTGATTCATCCTGGTGACCATAGCCGCCGGCTGTACCGCCAAATTTTTCAAAAATGGGTCCAAGCCACAGTAGAAAATCGGGGAGGGTTTCAACACCCGGTACCAGTTTGCTCTTGTTATAAAATTGTAAAGGCTCACCAGCTTTCATTGCAACGGCCGCATTAAATGCATCATAATAGCCGTCGGCGTTTTTACGAGCGGTGTTGGTTGCCTTTTCCGCTCCGTAAAATTTAAAAGTTTCAATGCCGGTAAGTAAAGTAATGTTGGGGTGAAGGTTAATAAAATTGAAAACCGGTTGATATGCTGAAATGTTTTGCACGTCGTTTTGTAAAACAGGAATGGGTAAGGCTGTTTCCGGCCAAATTACCAGCCTTGTATTAGTGTCGATGGCAGATCGTGATAAGGTGAGCATTTTTTCAATTTGCCCCTCAACGCTGCCGCTTGCAAATTTTTCGTTGTATGGATCGATGTTGGGTTGTACGACTACTACGTTGGTTGAATTGCTGTATAGTTGAATGGTTGGATTGTTGAATGGTTGATTAACTGTATCGATACCATACGAAAGAGCAACCGGCAACAACAAACAACAACCCGCAACTAAGCTGTGTCTTATATTTTTATTTCGATGTTGGGCTTTCCATTTTAACAGTAGAGTTGTTAGCAGGATGTTTACCAGGAGCACCCAAAGTGTTCCGCCACTGGTGCCGGTAAACTCGTACCACTGCACCCAATGTGGGTTGGTGGCAAACACATTACCCAGGGTAAGCCATGGCCAGCTTAGCTGCCAGTTCAGGTGAATGTATTCAAACGTCATCCAAAAAACTACCAGGCTTGTGTAACCAATGAGACTCCCAAATTTATATTTGAACAGGTGATAACCCCATAGCGGAATACACATAAGAAAAGCATTGGCAATGATAGCGCCTACCGCCCCACCGGCAGATGCGTTCCATATCCACCAGGTGGTGCCAATGTTCCAGATAAACATGGCGAGATAGCTGTGCAGGAAAAACGGGATGCGCCGTGGTGTATTCTCAGCTATCCAGAGTAAAGGGATCCAGGCAATAAAAATTAATGCAGTAAAAGGCGATGTAGGCCAGGCAGCAAACAATAAAAAGCCCGAAAGAATGCTGAGTGTAAGCGGGTGAATTTTTTTCAATGATGGTAATTTGATCGGCGGGCAAGTTCGGCAATTTTATGCCCGCAATTTTGCCGGTAAAAGAAATTGTTAGGAACCGGGCGGATTTTGCTTGCCGTTTTATAGTTCGCCTACGATAGTGCTGGCGGGAGCGAACCAACAACAGCACAAAAGTTGGTAATTCCTGTTTTGCCTACTATTTAAAAGATGCCATTTGCAAATTAGATGAACGGATTGCGACGCAACGATGCTGCCACGAAAAACGGTAGCTGGTACCCAGACCCATATCGAATTTACTACCGTTATGTACTGGCTAAATCCACCGGGTGTTGGTGCTTTGGAAGTTTTTTTTCTACTACCCTTCGGTACACAGCCATATCAATTTCGTTTTCGCTTTTGGCTATTACAACGGTTGCAATGGTATTGCCTATAAAGTTAATGATCGCTCTTCCTTCGCTCATAAAGCGGTCCACTCCAATCAGCAGGGCAAGCCCTTCCAGCGGAATAACTTTTAACGCTGTTAAAGTAGATGCCAGAACAATAAAACCGCTGCCGGTAACACCTGCCGCACCCTTGCTGGTAAGTAATAATATGCCAATGATAGTGAGCTGCTGGCTCAGCGAAAGATCGATATTGAAAACCTGCGCCAAAAAAATAATGCTCATACTTAAATAGATGGTGGTGCCATCGAGGTTGAAGCTATAGCCTGTTGGTATCACCAGCCCGACCACCTCTTTTTCGCAGCCTGCATCGGTAAGTTTTTGCATTACCGATGGCAATACCGCTTCGCTGCTGCTGCTACCAAGTACAATCAGTATTTCTTCTTTTACGTAACCAAGCAGCTTCCACAAGTTGATCTTATAATATCGGCACACCAAATTCAATACAACGAAAATGAAAAGAAAACCGGTGAGGTAAAAGGTAAGTAGCAGCTTGCCTAAAACAGCAAGCGTTCCAAAGCCAAACTTGCCTATGGTATAAGCCATGCCCCCAAATGCACCAAGCGGGCTGAGCTTCATAATAATTTTAAGCACATTGAAAAGTACCCTATTGATTTTTTCAAAATTCAGGAGTACGCTTTTGCCTGCTGCCCCCATCATTTTTAAACCGATGGCGAATAAAATGCTAAAGAACAATACCTGTAAAATATCGCCTTTGGCAAAAGCTTCTACCACGTTGGAGGGTACTATGTGCGTGAAGAATTCACCCCAGTTTATTTCGGCCGATTTATTAGTAATATCCGCCACCTGCGCGTTGGATGTTTGCGTGTACACCACACCCGCGCCAGGCTTTACTACATTGGCTGTTATCAATCCAATGATCAACGCCAGTGTAGTTACCACTTCAAAGTAGATGAGTGCTTTAAAGCCGACTCTTCCCACCTTTTTCATATCGCCGGCACCCGCTACACCCGATACAATGGTGAAAAAAATAACGGGTGCTATCACCATCCGTATCATGTTGATGAACGTTTCGCTGATGAGTTTTGCAACTGGTGAAAACGAGGGGAATTGCCAGCCAACCAGCACACCGGCAATAATGCCAATGATTACCTGTATGTAGAGAACTTTTAAATATTTCATTGCTGATTATGGAATGTTTTGAAAATTTACAGCAACCAATAATAGTTAATTTAGCGCGAAGAATGGCGGGCCAATTCTGTGGGTTTACACTAATTTTCTTTTGTAGTTATTGACTTCTTTGTTAGTGATTACATTGAGGAGTGGCTTTCTCCATTACATACTACCTGCAACGCACAACGTTTAAATTTGCACCTTACATTCAAACAACGCACCCATGCTTTCCAACAACGACATACTGAAGAAAATACGAATAGCACTTGCCCTTCGGGACGAAGACATGTTACACATTTTATCGTTAGCAGGATTTAAAATGACGAAGGGTGCACTAAACGATCTTTTCAGGCATGAAGACCATCCCGGTTATGTAGTGGCGGGAGACCAGGTACTCAGGAACTTCCTGGATGGACTGATCATTTTTAAACGCGGACCGAAGAATACTTAGGTTGCACGTTGTAAGTTTTAGGTTATACTTTTTTAGTTTTTGGCGAGCGGGCTTTACTTAACACATATCACGTAAAAACTCTTCTTCTATCCCCTGCTATAATTTGGTGCTTCTTTGGTTATGACCACATCGTGTGCGTGGCTTTCCTTCATACCGGCGTTGGTAATTTTTACAAAAGTGGATTGCTTTAGTTCGTTCAGATCTTTTGCGCCGCAGTAGCCCATGCCTGCACGTAGCCCGCCGGTAAACTGGTACACTACTTCGCTGAGGTAACCTTTGTAGGCAATGCGCCCCTCAATGCCTTCGGGCACATATTTTTTTATATCATCCTCCACATCCTGGAAGTAACGGTCGCCGCTGCCCTGTACCATGGCACCCAACGAACCCATGCCACGGTATTGTTTAAACTTGCGCCCCTCGTAAATAATGGTTTCACCGGGGCTTTCTTCGGTGCCTGCAAAAATGCTTCCCATCATAACAGCGCTGGCGCCTGCTGCCAGTGCCTTCACCATGTCGCCGGTGTACCGAATGCCTCCATCAGCAATCACCGGTATGTTTCTTTGTTTGAGTGCATTGGATGCTTCGATGATGGCGGTCAGTTGCGGAACTCCTGTACCAGCAACAATACGTGTAGTGCAAATAGAACCTGGCCCGATGCCAACTTTCACAGCATCGGCGCCTGCATCGGCCATGGCTTTGGCGCCTGCTGCGGTTCCAATATTTCCGGCGATGACCTGCAGGCTTTTAAAATTCTTTTTTAAATTTTTTAAAGCATCTATTACTCCTTTGCTGTGCCCGTGTGCGCTATCCAGTGTAACAATATCCACGCCCACCTGCTGTAGTGCCGAAGCCCTGTCGAGCAGGTCTTTTGTGATGCCGAGGGCTGCTCCTACCATCAATCGCCCAAATGAATCTTTGCCGGCGTTGGGGAAGTTTCTAAGTTGTAATATGTCGCGAAAAGTTATCAGTCCAACCAGTTTACCTTTCTTATTTACCACTGGCAATTTCTCTACTTTAGTTTGGCGAAGAATTTTTTCCGCTTTCTTCATGTCAGTTCCTTCGGGGGCTGTTACCAGGTTGTCTTTGGTCATCAACTCACTTACTTTTTGCTTCATATCGTCCTGGAAACGGAGGTCGCGATTGGTAAGTATTCCTACAAGAATGT
>JANPIA010000455.1:0-5659 GCA_031424735.1 Segetibacter sp. | reverse complement strand
GGCAAGATAAAATACGGAGTAGCCACCATAGCTCGCACCCACACAACCAAGGCGGGCTTTGTCAACATAGGCTTCTTTACTCAGGTTATCAATGGCGCTTAGGTAATCTTTCATCACCTGCCCGCCCCAGTCTTTACTGATCTGTTCGTTCCATGCACGGCCATGCCCATACATACCGCGGCGGTTGGGTGCAACAACAATATACCCGCCCGACGACATCAGCGAAAAATTCCAGCGAAAACTATACGACTGTGTTAGCGGCGATTGGGGGCCACCCTGGCAGTATAGTAAAGCAGGGTATTTTTTTGTTGAATCAAAATTGGGTGGGTAAACTACCCATACCAGCATTTTCTTGTTATCGGTAGTGGTAACATAACGGCGCTCTACTTTACTTATGGGTATCGCCTTATATGCTTCATCGTTTACATGGGTAAGTTGCTGCATATTACCGCTGCTGAGTTCCACCTTATAAAGTTCAGCAGCGTGGTTCATATCGGTACGGCTAACAATAAATGTGTTATCAACCTGTCCAACCAATCCGTTTACATCAAAATCGCCGTTTGTTATTGGTTTCACCACGGGCATTTTTTTTGTCATGCCGGGATAGTCAACAACAAACAATTGCAAGGTTCCATCCACCGGCGCATAAAAGTAAATGTTCCGACCATCGTTGCTCCATTTAAACCCTTCAACACTACCATCCCATTGTGCAGTCAGGTTTACCGTACCGGTTTCCGATCTTACTATTATATCCTGCTTATCGGCTTCATAACCTTCGCGTTTCATACTAAGCCAGGCAAGTTTACCGGTATAGGAGTAGGCTGGATTAACATCGTAACCCATCATACCTTCTGAAAGATTAGTTGTTTTGCCGGTGTTGATATCGTACTGAAAAATATCGGTGTTGGTACTCAGCGCATATGCCGTACCCGTTTTTGGCTTGGTAACATAAACAACGGAGGCTCCATCTGGGCTCCAAATGTAATCTTCTGTGTCGCCGAAAGGTTTCTGCGGAGAATCGTAGGGTTGACCACTCATTATGTCTTTGCCCTGCCCTGGTTTACCGTTTATAAGGGGCGCAACAAATACATGACTGAATGCGCCATCTTCCCATTCGTCCCAATGGCGGTAGTTTAGTTGGTCGTAAATCTGCACGTTCGATTTGTCCATTTCGGGGTAAAAGTCTTTTCCAAAAACCTTTCGCATTTTTACATCCTGGGCCATCAACATATATTTCTCGTCGGGAGAAATGCGATCATTTTTTACTAGGTTGTTGCTGTCGGCAATCTGCTTTGCATTGCCACCATTAACAGGTACTGCAAACGTTTTCTTAATGCTTTTATTTAAATCGATATCCGGTACGCTCACCGTGTAAACAACCTGTTGCTTATCGTTTGAAATACCCACGGCTGCCACCCGTCCTAGTTTCCAAAGCGTTTCGGGGGTGAGGTTGGTTTGTGCTACTGCCGATGAAACGCATCCGGCTAATACGATGATTGAAAAAAGTGATTTCATATATAATATCATTTTTAAAGTGTGGCAAGTTACATAAAGCAGGCAGATTTGCTAACAAGTGTTAGTATCAACGTTTGCCCAAATTTGACAAACCTTCAGGATATGGTATGCAGATAATATTGCCTTATTCCTGGTATAAATCAGTCAGCAAATGACAAGTGGTGTAAAAACCAAATAAAAAGTGAATAGGTTTAAGTTTTATTCAAGCCAACCTAACATGATACAATCTCAGGCAGTATTGCCCATACAGCAACATCAACGGACGGCCATTATTGACATTCTTCGTGGCTGGGCATTGCTTGGTGTTGTGCTGATGAATTATGTGGATTACTTCTACATGGGTCTCAACTTTTCAAGATGGAAACCGGACGTTTGCGCACAGGTTCTGCAAGTCACGGGTAACATCATTTTCGCCGCCAAATCATGGACGTTGCTGAGTTTCCTGTTTGGTTACGGCTTCGCCGTATTAATGAGCAATGTTTCGTCAAAAGGTATCAACCCGGTTAGGTTTTTTAGTAGAAGGATGTTTTGGTTATTTGTGCTTGCTATAATTAATAGTGCATTGTTTTGGGGGGATATTTTGAAGGATTATGCTGTTATGGGTATGATCATATTGATATTCTGGCGTTGCTCGGCAAAGTTTGCATTTTACATGGCTATTGGTTTGTTGCTCCTCATACCCGCGGTATCCGCTTATGTTACCAGTTTAAAAATGCCTGGCGGAATGGCATTGTTTGAACCCTATTTACATTTGTATAAAAGTCAGAATCCATTGAATGTTTTATGGTTCGGCTTGGTGGGCACTTATAAGTACGAGATACAAAGCCCCGGCTATCTTATCACCGTACACGTGGTAATGCTTTCGCTGTTTTTCCTGGGGCTTGCTGCACAAAAAATCGATTTCTTTAATAAACTGGCAGAGAATAAGAAGTATATAAAACGAATTTTTTGGGGTTCGCTAATAACGGTACTTATATTGATTGGATTGTTTGCCATAACCAAAGCCCAAAAGTGGAGATGGATGGACTATTACCAGCCGTTTTATTTTATAATTATCGGAAGCATGATATTCATTGCCTCTGCAATATGCTGGCTTTATGTAGCAAACAAGTTGAAGCGCTTTTTCAGGTCGATGCAAACCATCGGCAAAATGACCCTTACAAATTATATGGTGCAAAACCTGCTTGGGCTTTTCCTGTTCTCCGGGTTTGGTTTTGGGTTCAGTATTAATCAAAAATTGCATTTCGGGTTTTATTTGCTGTTCGCCTTAGTAATATATGTTGTCCAGATATTCTTTAGTAAATGGTGGTTAGCCCGTTACCACTATGGGCCCATTGAGTGGCTTTGGCGACAGTTAAGTTATGCAAAGCGCTTTCCAATAAAACGTTCAGGTTTGCTGGAAGAAGATGTAACGCATGCACATCGGTTACCACACCCTTAAACCTCAAATTTCAATTTACATTAGATCGGCAGCTCGCTGGTCTATTTTTTTGCCCATGCTAAATCCGCCTAATAAATAAGGGCGCTTTTATCCCCGATTTTGCCGCTCACCACAAAGACCCGCCCTTTTGTAACATCCTAAAACAGGCAAACGTCTAACCACCTTCTACCAATCATCAGTAATATCAACCGTTCACTATAAAACTATGTACTATGTTTTGCATAGTACATAGTTTTGTTCTGTAATCAATAACAACAAGTACCTAACATACAAATCTCTGAACAATGAAAAAATTTTTAGCCTTACTTACTGCTTACGGAATAACGGCCATGGCATTTACAACTGATGCAAAATTCACCACGGGTAAAATCGACGGCTCGGTTTCGTCCGTGAGCAAACCGGTTGAATCTGCAACCATCAGCATCTTAAAATCAAAAGACAGTTCGCTGGTAAAGATGGCGCTTACCGCAAAAGATGGCAGGTTTGAGGTAGAAAAGATCGCCGATGGCAAATACCTGGTGTTGGTTAGTGCAGTGGGTTACAATAAATATTACAGTGAGAACTTTGAGATTGGAGAAGCAAAACCTTCGTACTCATTAAAATCAATATTACTTTCTGCCGCCAGCAAAGCTTTAAAAGATGTAACCGTTTCTGCCAAAAAACAATTTGTAGAACAGAAGTTGGATAAAACGCTAATAAACGTGGATGCTTCTCCTACCAACGCCGGTCTTACAGCAATGGACATCCTCGAAAAATCGCCGGGCGTTTCGGTTGATAAAGATGGAAACATAAGCCTGCGCGGCAAGCAGGGAGTAATGATAATGGTTGACGGAAAACCTACTTATTTGAGTGCCACCGACCTGGCCAATATGTTGAAAAATATGCCAAGCACTCAACTGGAGCAAATTGAGATCATGACCAATCCATCGGCTAAGTATGATGCCGCCGGTAATTCAGGGGTTATCAATATCAAAACAAAAAAGAATAAAACAATTGGCTTTAATGGCGGAGTAACCTTAGGCGGTGGCATGGGCATCAACCCAAAAACAAACAACAGTTTAAGCCTCAATTATCGCAACGGCAAATTAAACTTGTTTAGCAACTATAGTCACAATTGGAATAAGGGATATCAAAGTCTTGAATTAACGCGGAGGTTTGCCGACACTGTTTTTGAACAGCAATCTATTATGGTACCCAACTTTCAAACCCATAATTTAAAAATTGGTGCAGACTATTCACTCAGTAAAAAAACGACAGTTGGAGTGGTGCTTACTGGTTTTCAAAACACCGGAAACAATACAAACAACAACAACACCTTCATTAAAGATAGTAGGGGAAAATTATCGAGCCGCACAAACGCGCATAACATTACAAAGGACGACTGGCGTAACGCTGCACTGAATTTTAACCTGCGCCACGTTATGGATAGCACAGGCAAAGAATTGACCGCAGATGTTGACTATGTAAATTACAAAAAGAGATCTGCCCAATCACTTAACAACTTCTTCTTTGATCCTACAGGTATTAAGCGGCAGCCTGATGAAAGTATTAAAGGCGAGTTACCTGCAGACGTAAATATTTATAGCGCTAAGGTTGATTATACACAACCGTTGAAAGGAAATGCAAAATTGGAAGCAGGAATTAAAACAAGTTTTGTTGAAACCGATAATAATGCGAAGTATTCAAATTTATTTGGAGGTAGCTGGGTAGTAGACGAAGGGAGAAGCAATCATTTTATTTACAAAGAAAACATTAATGCTGTTTATGTAAATGGCAGCAAGCAGTTTAATAAAAAATGGAGCGGACAGTTAGGTTTACGTGTAGAAAATACAAACGCTACAGGCAACCAGTTAACTACAGGTGAAAGCTTCAAACGAAATTATACGCAGTTGTTCCCCACAGCTTTTGTTAGTTATGCAATGAATACAAAGAACACATTTTCTATCAACTATGGACGCCGCATTAACCGCCCGAATTACCAGGACATGAATCCCTTTTATTACTTCCTTGACAAGTACACTTACCAGGTGGGTAACCCATATTTAAAACCACAGTTCAGCCACAATGTTGAGTTGAACCACAGCTTTAAAGGCATTTTAAATTCAAGCGCCTACTATGCAAAAACAACTGACATTATACAGGATGTAATTAACCAGGTAGACAGCACCAACACCACGTTTGTTACAAAAAGCAACATTGCCAAAAAAGTAAGTATTGGCTTTTCTATGAGCGCTGGCTTACCGGTAAATAAGTGGTGGAGAACAAACATTTATGCAAACGTTTTCAACAACCGTTTTGAAGGGTTGGTAAATGGCGCTAGCCTTTCTGTTGATGGAACAACCTTTATGACAAACGTTTCCAACCAATTCACCTTTAAAAAAGGTTGGGGCGGAGAAGTAAGCGGTTTTTACAGAACGCAGGGTATAGAAGGACCTATGGTAATGAAGGGAATGGGCATGATAAGTATGGGGGGAAGCAAACAACTTTTAAAGAACAAGGCAACACTGAAATTAAATGTTCGCGACGTGTTTGATATGCAACAATTTAACGGGTATAATCGCTTTCAAAATATTGATGTGAGAATAAAAAACCAATGGGATAACAGGGTAGTGAATGTAAGTTTTGCCTACAGGTTTGGTAAAGCATTCCAGGGTGCATCGCAGCGTAAAAAAGGCAGTGCAGGCGATGAGCAAAGCCGCGTGG
>JANPIA010000454.1:0-31718 GCA_031424735.1 Segetibacter sp. | reverse complement strand
GATGCATTAAGCCAGCTACCGGTATTTGCCAACGGGGCAGATTATTACATACAAATGCTGGGTATCAACTTTCATTATAAAAGTATGAGCAGGGGTGTTATTGATACGCGGGATGTGATTTATTTTATTGCGGTGATCGTTCTTTTTTTGCTGATCACGCAGCGCAATTTGATGAGGAAGTAAGATCAAGTTTCAAGTTTCGGGTTTCAGGTTTCGTGCGTCTGGTTTGGCATTGCAGGGGTTCCTGAATTTGAAGGATTGACCAATGACTCTCGTTTATTGCGTTGAATTAATTTACAACAGTACAAGAGTGCGACGCAACGATGTTGATACCCGGTTTAATGTTAGGAACATAAAAATACATGCATGAGGCCTTTAGAAAAAATATTGAATAATAAGTTGTGGTGGCTATGGCTGGTAGTGTTATTTGTGGCATCTGTTTACGTTGTATCGCTGGTGCATTACCGGTTGGATATGACCAAAGAGAAACGCTATTCATTAAGTGGATCGACCAAAAAATTATTGAAGGGGCTGGATGAAACTATTGAGATTGAAGTGTTGCTCACCGGTGATTTGAGTGCAGGTTTTAAGCGCCTTAGTATTGCTACCGAAGAACTGCTTAGCGAGTTTAAAGAATATAGCAATGGAAACCTGCAATTTAAATTTATAAAGCCCGGAGATGGCTTAACCGATAGTCTTCGTTACCAGGTGTATGATAGTTTGGTACAATTGGGCGTAAAGCCTTTTAATAACCAGGTAACAGCAAAGCAGGGTGAAGAAAAAACCGAGCGGCTTATTTTTCCGGCTGCATTGGTTAAGTACAACAACCGCCAGATAGCCATTGACCTGATGAGTGGAAAAAGCGGGCTGGATGAAGAGAGTTCACTCAACAACAGCGAAGCCTTGCTGGAATTTAAATTTGCCGATGCTATTGATAAACTTTCAAGAAAAACGTTGCCTGTTGTGGCTTATGCAGCCGGTAACGGCGAGCCGTTAAACCCAACGGTAAGAGATTTGTTTGATATACTGAGCCACAACTACCGTTTCGGTGTTGTTGATTTAAAGAACGCGCAGCTTGACCCCGATACCATCAATGCTTTGTTGATTGTGAAACCATCGCAGCCATTTACCGAAATTGAAAAGCTGAAGATTGACCAATACATTATGCATGGCGGAAATGTAATTTGGTTTATAGATAAGTTGTATGCAGAAATGGACAGCTTACTGCGTGCACAGGCGGACTTTGTAGCGTTTGATAAGAACCTGAATATTGAAGATCAACTTTTCAAATATGGCGTACGCATAAACAGCGATCTTTTGCAGGATATAAAATCCGCCAAACAACCCTTAGTGGTTGGCGAGGCAGGTGGTCAGCCGCAAATTCAACGTTTACCATTCCCGTATTACCCGCTGCTCAATTCTCCATCCGCACACCCGGTTTCTAAAAATCTGGATGATGTGCTGAGTATTTTTCCGGGCTCTATTGATACCGTAAAAGCACCAGGGATATTGAAAACTATTTTGCTTTCCAGCGATACCAGCAGCCGTACCCTTACTTCGCCGGCCCTGGTAAGTTTGCAAAGTGTAAAAACCGAAGAAGACTTTCGCATGTTTACAAAAAGCTATGTGCCGGTGGCAGTATTGCTTGAAGGTAAATTTTCATCGCTCTATGCAAACCGGATTACGCAGGCATTAAAAGATAGCCTGGCTATTTACAGCAGCCGTGCCTTTATACCAGCCGGCGCAAAACAAAGCAAACAAATTGTAGTAAGCGATGGAGACATTGTAACCAATGCCGTTACCCAAACGCAGGGACCAATCCCCATGGGCACGCAGCAATACGAGAACTACCAGTTTGCAAATAAAGATTTTTTGATGAACAGTATTGATTATATGGTAAACCCCGGCGGCGTTTTGGAAACGAGGAGTAAAAACGTAACCCTTCGCCTGCTCGATAAAGTAAAACTCGCCGAACAAAAAACAATGTGGCAATATATAAGCATAGGTTTACCGGTGTTGCTGGTTTTATTGTTTGGCTGGTTGTACCAACTCAGAAGGAAACATGCTTTTGCTGCTTAATGGCCTTAGCGCCCCATTGCCTTATTTTTGCGCTCACTAATTATTCATCATGACTGTCGACCAGATAACCTACCTCACTTTTGGAATAGCCCTTTTACTTGCATTGATATTTGACCTCGGCATCATGAGTAAAAAGAACACGGCCATCACCATTAAAAAGGCATTGTATCAAACCCTTTTCTGGGTAGGCTTGTCTGTGGCTTTCTTTGTTTTTTTATGGTTGCAAAAAGATAGCATTGTTGCCACCAAATACATTACCGCTTACCTGATGGAGTGGAGCCTGAGCATTGATAATATTTTTGTGTTTATTCTCATTTTTACATTTTTTAAGGTGAATGAACTGGATGCAGGCAGGGCTTTGTTGATTGGAATATTGCTGGCAATTGTTTTCCGCATACTTTTTATTTGGCTGGGTATTGAACTGATAGACCGGTTTCATTGGCTGTTGTACGTGTTTGGCGCTTTCCTTTTATACACAGGCTTTTCTTTATTTTTTAAAAAAGATGATGCTGAGTACAACCCTGCAGATAGTAAAATCTATCAACTCGCCAGTAAGCTTTTTCGCATAACGCATGTTGAACCCAACGGGAGGTTTATTGTAAAGCAACGGGGTAATGTTTACTTTACCACGCTTTCAATAGTGGTGTTAATGCTTGCCACCACCGATGTTGTTTTTGCACTTGATAGCATACCAACAGTGGTTTCGCTGGTAAGGGAAAAAGCTGATCAGCCTTTTACAAGCGATGATATACTTGTTATCTATTCGTCGAATATTTTTGCTGTGCTCGGTTTGAGAAGCCTCTTCTTTTTATTACGTGGTGCTGTTGATAAGTTTGACTACCTGCAGCAGGGAATTGCGGTAGTGCTCCTGTTCATTGGTGTAAAAATGCTCATCGAATATTTTGACATCCACATATCTATTTATATTTCGCTGGCGGTTATCATTGTTTGCCTGGTAACGTCCATCATCTATTCAATTTATCATTCGCGTAAAAAACTAATACAACCCGAAATTACAGAAGAGCAAGATGATGAAACATCGGTTTATTAGGCGGGTGTTGTAGAATGGGCTGGATACCTTTTCTGCAAGGTTTTAGCCGCCTAAGAACTGCAAAACCATAAAACGATAACTCACTTAAGTGCATCAAGCGCCATATCCGTCTTACCCATGTGAATTGTATTTATTCTAATTTCATGGCGAATAAACCATTAGTCGCTGCCATACACTATCCAACATATCGCATCCGTTTTAAATGTTCCCTCGGCTTTGCCACAGTGCGATCAATTTATAGAACATTTGCTTACCGATAGCCGTAAGCTTGTCTTTCCAAAGACCTCGCTATTTTTTGCACTGGCAACAGTCCGCAAAAATGGGTGTGTTTTTGTAGATGAACTATACCACAAGGGGGTTAAAAATTTTGTTGTTCCATCTGAATTCCATACAGGCAATTACCCCGATGCTAATTTTATTTTTGACGACCATCCCGTCAACTCACTACAGCAACTGGCAGCCTACCATCGCGGCAGTTTTAGTTACCCGGTTATTGGTATTACCGGCAGCAATGGCAAAACGGTAGTAAAAGAATGGTTATATCAATTGTTGCATACTGATTATAACATAGTGCGTAGCCCCAAAAGTTATAACTCCCAAATAGGTGTGCCCTTAAGCGTTTGGCAAATGAGCGATCACAACAACATCGCTATTTTTGAAGCTGGGATATCGTTGCCCAATGAGATGGATCAACTGCAGAAAATTATAAGCCCAAACATTGGCATACTTACCAATATTGGCGAAGCGCACAGTGCAGGCTTCGCAGATAAAAAACAGAAAGCTACCGAAAAATTCAGGCTGTTCAGCAATGCTTCGGTGGTTGTTTGCAATGCGGATAATGCGTTGGTGGAAAGCATCGCCAACGATAGTGGCGTACCCCTTTTTAGCTGGGGAAAACGTTCGTGTACTTTACAGGTAATCAAGATTGATAAATCTGCTTCAAACACCACTATATGTGCAGAGCATCAAAATAACCCGGTAGAAATCACTATACCGTTTACAGATGATGCATCGGTAGAAAATGCCATTTCGTGCTGGTGTGTGCTCCTGTATTTACAAGTTGATAATAAAACAATTTCTGAACGAATGCTCCGCCTTACATCCGTTGAGATGCGGCTCCAGTTAAAAAAAGGAATCAACAATTGTTTGATCATTAACGACAGTTACAGCAACGATCTCAGTTCGCTAAACATAGCGCTCGATTTTTTACAGCAGCAATCCGGCAATCAGTCAACCACTGTTATCCTTTCGGATATTGCAGAGGCGGCAGACGATAAAAATGAGTTATACAAAAAGGTTGCGGAGTCAATACTTCATCATGGTGTAAAAAAGTTTATTGGCATCGGACCTCAATTAAAAAAACATCAGCATACGTTCCGTAACCTCTTTAAAAATGAATGTCACTTTTTAAATGCAACCCACGATTTTAAAAACCATTTTTCTCTCACTCATTTTAAAGAGGAGGTGATATTATTAAAAGGTGCAAGGGCATTTGCATTCGAGGAGATCGACCTGTTGTTCGCACAGAAAATACATCAAACGGTACTGGAAGTAAACTTAACGGCAATGGTGCACAACCTGAAAGAGTACCAGCGTTTCATAAAACCATCCACCAAAATAATGGCAATGGTAAAAGCCTTTAGTTATGGTAGTGGTAGTGCCGAAGTTGCCAATGTTTTGCAATACCATCATATAGATTATTTGGCTGTGGCGTATGCCGATGAAGGAGTTGAGTTAAGGAAGGCCGGCATCCATACCCCCATCCTGGTACTAAATCCTGAAGAAGTAACTTTTGGTTTATTGGTAGAGTATAATCTGGAACCCGAACTGTATTCTTTCAGCATATTACAATCGTTTGCAGCATACCTGGGGCTGCAGGCAATCAATCAGTTTCCCGTTCATATAAAAATGGATACCGGTATGCACCGGCTGGGTTTTGAAATGAATGTTGTTGGAGAATTAATGAACTTCCTTGCAAAGAATAAATGCCTTGTAGTGAAATCAATATTCACCCACCTTGCTGCCAGCGACGATCCGCAACACGATGCATTCACTTTTCAGCAGGCAGCCAGGTTGAACGATGCATATAACTCGATATGTAGCATACTGGACTACCCGGTTTTAAAACATATCTCGAATTCGTCGGCTATATTCCGGCATCCCGAACTGCAATACGATATGGTGCGCCTCGGTATTGGCTTGTACGGTATCGATAACATTGGCGAAACAAAATTGTTGTTGCAAAAAGTAGCTGCGTTAAAAAGTACAGTAGCGCAACTTCGTAAAGTTGCTGCCTTGGAAACCATTGGTTATAACCGGAAAGGTGTTGTTAATGAAGACAGTTTGATTGCCACCGTAAGGATAGGGTATGCAGATGGGTTTAGTCGGAAACTTGGCAATGGCGTAGGAAATATGTCCATTAAAGGAAAGTTCGCCCCGGTAATTGGCAATGTTTGTATGGATATGACTATGCTGGATGTTACCGGCATAGATGTAAAGGAAGGCGATGAGGTGGAAATATTTGGTTTAAATCTTCCGGTGCAACAGTTAGCCAACTGGTGCAATACCATCCCATATGAAATTTTGACTGGCATAAGCCAGCGGGTGAAGCGGGTTTATTATAATGAGTGACGAAACCATTTCATCGTTACCATTAGAGAAACATAAAACTCAATACCCAAAACCTTGTATCCGAAACCTCACCTATCTTTGGCGCTCTAAATTATTAATAGTGAAGTCACGCAACGTTGTATTGATCATTCTACTCATTTTATTTTTCGACCAGGTTGTCAAGTTTTATGTAAAAACCCATTATTACATAGGTGATGAAGTAAAGGTGTTTGGGATGGAATGGTTCCGGTTGCACTTTGTTGAAAATGAAGGGATGGCATGGGGCTGGAAAATGGGTGGCGATTGGGGTAAAATAGCATTAACCTTATTTAGATTGGTTGCAGTGATTGTCGGTACATTTATTATCCGTGGCTTTATTAAAAAGAATTATCATAAGGGGTTTATTATTTGCAGTGCCCTCATTTATGCCGGTGCACTCGGCAACCTGATAGACAGTATGTTTTATGGGCTTATTTTCCAGGAGAGTGATCCTTATACCCAAAACGTAGCAAAGCTGGTAAACGTTGGGCATGGATATGCAGGATTTTTACATGGCAAAGTAGTAGATATGCTTTATTTCCCTATTGTAAGAAATGCGCATTATCCCACATGGTTTCCGTTTTGGGGCGGCGAGGAATTTGAGTTTTTCAGACCGGTATTTAACATTGCAGATGCTTCAATTTCAACAGGTGTTATAACGATACTTGTTTTCCAAAACAAGTTCTTCAAAAAGCACGACGATCACAAACATTCAACCGTTGAGACAAATGCAACTGTTGATGATAATGTTCAGGTGCAATAATCTTGTTTTCAGGCATATCTCTTCCATCATCTACCCAAAATAAAAACCCCGCGTAAACCGGGCTTTGCTATTTACACTGATAATACATTTAGTTTACCTGAGCTTTAAACCGCCCATTTGTAATGGGTACAGAAGCGCCGGAAGCATTCCTCGCCGTTCCTGAAAAAGTGCCCTGTAGAACCCGGGTTGCTGCATCGTAGCTGGAAATCACGATCGTCATTACCGGACCAGAAATACTTGGGTCGGCTGCATATTTATCGCCGGTTGCATTGTAGAAATAGTAAGCCGCCGTTGGTAAAGTAGTGGACGTGGTAACATAAGTACCGGTTTGAATACTTGTTCCTGCAAACACCACATCTATTTCAAGTGTATCGCCGGGTGCGTTGGAGGAAGCACCAGACATAACCAGTGCGAAACCAACACCCGGGTAAGTAGCGGTGAACGCTGTATCAAAAGGCCCGCGGAATGACAGTGCAGCCTGGTTGAACGACCAGGCAGTATCGGACCGGTTGATAACTGAACCACCTCCGCCTGTTGTACCTGCAGGTGCAACAGGTATGGTGAACGAACACGTAGTTCCACCGGCTGTAACCGGTATAATATTATTGCCTGCCGTGGTGGGTGTACCTGTGCCAAGCAAAGTAATAGTTTGTGCACCCATAGTGGTGAAGGTGCCCGACGCGGCAAAGGTCATACCGTTAACCGCGCCGGTTGTTATGGAATAGGTGCCGGCAGTACCTACGTTTACCGTAATGGCAACGTTATTGGATGATACCAAAGCAGTTCCAACTTTATAGGTGCCTGAAATACCCGCGCTGGTGCAACCGCCCGGGGCGCCTGCCAGCGTGTACACTGCAGGTGTACCGCCACCCCCTGTAGTATTAGCTGTAACCGTTATTGGGAAAGTGCAAATACTGGTACCGAAAATCACGGTGAAATCTGTTACCTGTGCAACCAATGGTTTGCCTGTACCTTTTAATTTAAAAACTTGTCTGCCTGTTGCAGTAACTACGCCTGAATCTCTGAACGAAAACCCGTTTTGCAAATCGGTGTAAATGAGGTAATTGCCAGGTGTGGTTATATTGACGGTTACCTGTAAATAATTGCTGTCTTTTAGTGTAGTATCAACAACATATCTTCCTACAATTCCCAGGGGGAAACAATTACCGGAAGTATCCTTTAGCGTACCCTCGGCTACGCCACTTAAACTTGCACCGGTTTCCACACTGTACTCTTTTTGGCATGCCCACAATAAAAAAATGCCTGCTAGTACAAAAACGATTTGTTTGAATGATTTCATAGACGAAAGAAAAATTATTTGATTGAAAAGGATACCCGTGGAAAGACTTTTATCTTATGGATAACGCTGCCTGCCGGGTTATTTGTATTCATTAATGATGGTGTAAAATTTATTGGTTGGAAATATCGCCAACCATTTCAGATGGGATCACCCACTGGTCAAATTCTTCTGGTGTAAGATAGCCAAGTTTTACTGCCATTTCTTTCAAAGTAGTCCCTTCCCTGTGCGCAGTTTGGGCTATTTCGGCGGCTTTGTAATATCCAATTTTGGTATTGAGTGCGGTTACCAGCATCAGGCTGTTATCAACATGTTTTTTTATGTTGGCTTCAATGGGCGCTAAACCAATGGCGCATTTATCGTTAAAGCTCACACAACCATCACCTATTAAACGTGCGCTGTGTAAAAAGTTGAATATCATCAATGGTTTGAAAACGTTCAGCTCAAAATGACCGCATGCGCCGCCAATGTTAATCGCAACGTCGTTACCCAGCACCTGCGCTGCAATCATGGTAATGGCTTCACATTGTGTTGGGTTTACTTTACCCGGCATAATGGACGAACCCGGTTCGTTATCGGGAATGAACAATTCGCCAATACCGCTTCGAGGTCCGGAAGAAAGCATACGAATATCATTTCCAATCTTCATCAGGCTTACAGCAACGGTTTTTAATGCGCCGTGCGCTTCTACAATTGCATCGTGTGCGGCAAGCGCCTCAAATTTATTTTCGGCAGTTATAAATGGCAAACCTGTTAATTGGGCAATATGGGAGGCAACGTTTTCTGAATAACCTTTAGGGGTGTTAATGCCTGTGCCCACAGCCGTTCCGCCTAAAGCAAGTTCACCTAAATGAGGTAAAACGTTTGTAATGGCTTTCAATCCATGATTAAGCTGGCTTACATAACCGCTCAGTTCCTGGCCAAGCGTTAGCGGTGTTGCATCCATAAAATGGGTGCGACCTATTTTTACAACATGCATAAATTCTTTGCTTTTGGCGGAAAGCGTATCCCTCAATTTTTCAATACCGGGTATTGTAACCTCCGTTAATATGCGGTAAGCAGCTATGTGCATAGCTGTAGGAAAAGTGTCGTTGGAAGATTGCGACTTGTTTACATCATCGTTAGGGTGCAGCCACTTTTCTTTATCGGTTAAAGAACCGCCCTTCAGTACATGACCGCGATAGGCAATCACTTCGTTCACATTCATATTGCTTTGTGTACCGCTTCCTGTTTGCCAAACCACCAGCGGAAACTGGTCATCCAATTTGCCCTCCAATATCTCATCGCATACTTTGCCAATTAGTTCCGCTTTCTCTGCCGGCAAAACCCCTGCATCCAGGTTGGTAAGTGCCGCTGCTTTTTTTAAATAGGCAAACGCTTTAATAATTTCCCGTGGCATCTTATTAATATCCTGTGCAATCTTAAAATTCTCTATGCTACGCTGGGTTTGCGCCCCCCAATACACGTTGGATGGTACGCTTACTTCACCCATGGTATCTTTTTCAATACGGTAGTCCATTTTGTTTTTTTTACAGATGTTCGATGAGATTTCAAAGTTAGTGCAAACCGTTTCAGCAATCCTAAAGCCCGGTCATGTAACTAATAAACGGCCAATTCACTGCAACAAAAAAACCATCCGGTTTCAGATGGCTTTCACTTTTTATCAATCCAAATTATTTTACGATTCCCAGCTTTGCTTCCATACTTAAAGTAGCATGAGGCACTGCACGAAGACGGGCTTTATCAATCAGCTTTCCGGTAACCCG
Organism: Segetibacter sp.; assembly: GCA_031424735.1. Classification (GTDB taxonomy): domain Bacteria; phylum Bacteroidota; class Bacteroidia; order Chitinophagales; family Chitinophagaceae; genus Segetibacter. The sequence goes on along the minus strand of JANPIA010000454.1, from coordinate 22,113 downwards.
GCAAATACCGTATGTTTTGTTTTCAATACGCATGATCGCTTTTTCAAGATGATCAATAAAGGTTATCTGCCTGCTTGCCATCTGGCTAAGCTGCTCTCTTTCCATACTCATGCTGCCATCTTCCATGGTCATGTACCTGTTATCCGTTTCGTCGCCACCCATTTCATCTTTACGGGTAATTAATCCCTGCAGGTAAGCCAATTCTTTTTTAGCGGCATCTAATTTTTTATTGATCAGGTCTCTGAACTCTTCCAGTTCAGAATCGCTGTAACGCATGGTTGGACCAGACGGCTGATGTACCGGTGCGTCCAGTACGCTCTTGGTAAAATCAGGCTCGTAATTAACCTTTTTATCTGTAGAAGTTTTCGGAATGGCAACGGGTTTATTTGATTTCACAGGTTCAGGTTGTTTAACGGTAGAAGGTTTTGGATTAATTGCGGGTTTGGAAGGCACAATAACTGCCTTGGCTCCCGGCTTGGTTGCACCATTGGAAGGCTTCGTTTCCATGTGCGGAACTTCAATTGTTTTTACCGATTTTGCCGGTGCGGCTTTTTTAACCGGTGCAGCCTGAACCACTGGTTTAGTGGCTGCTTTTTTAACGGCTACCAACGTTTTGGCTGGTGCGGCATTCTTTTTTGCGGAAATTTCTTTTTTTGCGGGCGATGATTGTGCTTTTTTCACTGGCGCTGACTTTGATTTTGTGGCAGGCGCAGCAGGCTTTTTAGCAGCTACTGCTTTTGCAACCGGTTTAACAGCAGGTTTTGCTGTTTTGTTATTTTTTAGCGGAGTTGCCTTTACTGGCTCCACTTTTTTCACAGGTTTTAAACCAGCTTTTGTGGGAGCCGGGGCCACCTTTTTAGCAGGAACTGATTTTTTTGCAACTGGTTTCGCTGCTTTTAAGGGTTTTTTAGTGGCCATGGCTTTTGTCCGTTTTTATGATCCAAACTTTAAGGGCGATATCATTAACTTCAATAGGAGTTCCTCCTGGCATCTCTGGCACAAAGTCAATACTATCTGCCAAAATTTCGGCGCAAATATAGTTTTTATATTCATTAATAGAATTGAGCATTTGGTCATTTTCAAGCACTTTAACCTTTATCCTGTCTGTAAGTTCAAAACCGCTCTCTTTACGTATGCCTTGTACCCGGTTTACAAATTCCCGTGCCGCACCCTCTTTTATAAGTTCCTCGGTCAGGGTTATATCCAGGGCAACCGTCAGGCTTTCTTTTGTAGCTACACTCCAACCTGGTATATCCTCAGCAGTTATTTCCACATCGCTAAGCAATAATAAAACGGATTCGTCATTAATCGTCAGGGTAATTTCCCCCCCCCGCTCCAGTGTGGCTATATCGTGCTGTTCAAACTGCGCTAATGCAGCAGTAACGGCTTTCATTTTTGCACCCAGTTTTTTACCAAGTGCTATAAAGTTGGGTTTAATTTTCTTTTTTATAAATCCTTCTGTTTCAACCAGGTATTCAATTGCTTTTACATTTACTTCGCTGATAATAAGATTTTCAATTTTTTGCAGCTGATCCTTCATTTCGGGGTTCAAAACCGGGATCAGAATTTTTTGGAGCGGCTGGCGAACTTTAATATTTACCTTTTTGCGGATGGAAAGTACAAGTGAGCAAACATCCTGCGCCAACTGCATCCGTTCTTCGAGTGTAGTATCAATCACCGCCTTGTTAGGTTTTGGATAGTCGGCATGGTGAATACTTTCAACCCGGAAACGGTTGCTTACTGCATTGAGGCTGCCAAAGATAGCGTCGCTGAAAAAAGGCGAAATGGGCGCCATTAAACGTAAAACGGTTTCGAGGCACTCGTATAAAGTTTGGTAGGCGCAAATTTTATCGTGTTCGTACTCGCCTTTCCAAAAACGGCGGCGGCACAGGCGCACGTACCAATTGCTCAGGTGTTCATCCACAAAATCTTCAATAGCGCGGCCTGCCTGCGTTGGCTCGTAATCGTCCATGCTTTCGGTGACACTTTTTATTAAAGTATTCAGGGATGATAGGATCCAGCGGTCAATTTCCGGTCGTTCGTTCAGAGGTAAATAGGCTTCCTTAAAAGCGAAGCCGTCAACATTTGCATACAGGGAGAAGAACTGGTACGTATTATACAGTGTGCCGAAGAATTTTCGCTGAATTTCCTGGATGCCTGCAATGTCAAACTTTAAACTATCCCAGGGAGAAGCGTTTGTTATAAGGTACCAGCGGGTTGCATCCGCACCAAACTTGTCGATGGTTTCAAAAGGATCCACAACGTTTCCTAAACGCTTGCTCATTTTGTTACCACTTTTATCGAGTACCAGTCCGTTAGATACAACGGTTTTGAACGCAACACTATCGAACAGCAAAACCGCTAAAGCATGTAGCGTATAAAACCAGCCGCGGGTTTGGTCAACCCCTTCGCATATATAATCCGCCGGAAACGCTTTGCCGCTATCAACCAGGTCTTTGTTTTCAAACGGGTAATGCCATTGGGCGTAGGGCATGGCGCCACTGTCGAACCATACGTCTACCAGATCCGAAACCCGCTTCATGGCTTTGCCACTTTCGCTCACCAATATTATTTCATCAACATATGGTTTGTGAAGATCGAGAATGCCTTCGTGGAGATAGTTTTTGTTCACAACGCCACCCAATACTTCACTTGCTTTGCGGATGCCGGCATTTAATTCTTGAATTGATCCAATACAAACTTGTTCCGTGCCATCCTCAGTTCTCCAAATGGGTAAAGGAGTTCCCCAGTAGCGGCTGCGGCTTAAATTCCAGTCAACCATATTTTCAAGCCAGTTACCAAACCTGCCTTCGCCGGTTGATTTTGGTTTCCAGTTGATGGTTTTATTCAGCTCCACCATACGGTTTTTTAGTGCGGTGGTTTTAATAAACCAGGCATCGAGCGGATAGTATAATATTGGCTTATCGGTTCGCCAGCAATGAGGGTAGCTGTGTTCGTATTTTTCAACCTTAAAAGCACGGTTCTCTTTTTTCAGTTTTACCGAGATGTCTACGTTCACATCTTCGTACGCTTTGTCGTCTTTATAATTCTTTACAAAACGGTTGCTGAACTCTCCCAAACCGTCCACAAATTTTCCTTCCCTGTCAACCATGGTGAGTATGCCGATATCGTACTTTTTGCCAACACGGTAGTCATCCGCACCAAAGGCGGGTGCGGTATGAACAATGCCGGTACCATCTTCAGTAGTTACAAAATCGCCCAATAAAACCCTGAACGGATCGCCCCCTGCAATTTCCGGGCTGTTTGCCGGGTAACTAAGCAATTGCTCGTACCGTGCTTCTTCTATTTGTTTACCCTTAAATTCGGTGAGAATTTTCCAGGGCAATAATTTTTCACCTTCTTTATAGTTTTCAAAATCGCCTTCTTCGCCTTCCGGCTTAAAATATTTGCCTAACAACGACTTGGCGAGCACCACGTTTACGGGTAAGTGCGTGTAAACATTAGAAGTTCGCACCAAAACATAATCGATATTCGGTCCAACTGTTAGCCCAAGATTTGATGGAAGTGTCCATGGTGTTGTGGTCCAGGCAAGGAAGAAGATGTCAGATGACGGTTGACCATTGACGGCTTCAAAAAGGAATTGAGTTTTCTCATTGTTCACTGCTTTAAACATGGCCACAGCGCTGGTATCTTTTACATCTTTATAAGTGCCAGGCTGGTTGAGTTCGTGAGAGCTTAAACCCGTACCAGCCGCGGGGCTGTAGGGCTGAATGCTTACGCTTTCATACAATAATCCTTTATCGAACAGCCGTTTCAGTATCCACCAAAGTGTTTCAATGTAATTGTTTTCGAAGGTGATGTAGGGATGATCGAGGTCGACCCAGTAACCCATTTTCATGGTGATCTCGTCCCACTTATCCTTGTACTTCAATACTTCCCTGCGGCAGGTTTCGTTGTATTCCGCAACGGATATTTTTTTCCCGATATCTTCTTTGGTGATGCCCAGCATTTTTTCAACCCCAAGTTCAACTGGTAAACCGTGGGTATCCCATCCGCCTTTTCGCTCCACCTGAAAACCCTGCATGGTTTTATAGCGGCATACCAGGTCTTTTAACGTACGGGAAATAACGTGGTGAATGCCCGGCATGCCGTTGGCGCTTGGCGGGCCTTCGTAAAAAACGAAGGGAGGTGCACCATCGCGCAATTCAACGCTTTTTTGGAACGCATTTCCCGCCTGCCATTTGGCTAATATTTCTTTTTCAATAGTCGGGAGGTTTAACCCGGAGAATTCTTTGTACTTCAAACTCATAATACCAACCTACTTGAATGTAAAAAATGTGGGCAAAGGTAAGGAAAGTAAAGCCCCAGCGTAGTGGAGGATGTATGCAGAGTTTCAGATGAATTTAGCGAAGATTTTTACCGCGGAGATTGGAGGTAAAAGAGGATCGCAGAGTGGCTGTAGTTGACCTGGGGTTTGCCTGGAAATAATTTATGCAGTGATGACAGATGATATAAAAGTACACGAGGGCGATGCAACGATGTTGATCCGTGACCGATAGCCCGGACCAACATCATTTACACACTGTTATAATTTAGCCCCGACGGAAAGAAAGAAATTTCGGGCATCGGAAGGCATTAGTCCCGGACCGGGGTAGCCACCCGCACGCCGCGTAAAATACCGGGCATTGGCAACATTGTTTATACCGCCCTTTAAATGGAAGCTTTCGGTAAACTTCCAGTTGAAAGAAACGTCGCCCACTGTGTACGCCGGAATAATACCGGTTGTAGCGGCTGCATTGGGTGTGGTGGTATTATTTGCATCGGAAAAGGCTTTGCTTACGCGGCTTAACTGGGCAGTTAGCGTAAACGCTTTTAAATAATAATTGATACCGGTACGCAGAATATGCTCCGGTGCATTCTCCACAGTTTTGTTTTTCAGGTTGGTTTCAACCAGGTTGTTGTTGGCGCCTTTTGTAATAACCTTGAAGTTGTTGTACCGTGCATGCGTGTACGAGTAGGAGGCAAACACACTTGCCTCGCCCAGCTTGCGACCGAACCAGCCGGCAAGAAAGGGGTTGAATTCCACCACGCCTTCAAAACCTTTGCTGTGGCTGGCTCCTACGTTTGTTTTAAAATTATAGGTTGAATTATCTGCACGCATTTGGGTAATGGTGCCGATACGATTGTTGTAACTGAGGTAAAATAAACCCGCATCGAAAAACAGGTAGTTTTTAAGTTTACCGCGAAAACCAAGGTCGGCGCTATAACCATTTGCATCCGATAAGTTGGGATCGATCACATCGGTTGTTGGCGCTGCGGTGATATCGGCAAACTGTATGGGACGATACGACTGCGTGATGTTGGCATATATTTCGGAAGCATCGCCAACATGGTATTCTGCCGCCATCGCCAGCAATATAAAATCGCGGGTTTTGTTGCGGGTTTCCATTTTATTTTCGGTACCATTGGCTGCAAAACTTAAACGACCCGATACATCGCCTGCAATGTTCTCGTACCTGATACCGGGAATAATGATGAACCTCTTTGTAAGTCGAAAAATGTTTTCGGCAGATAGGGCGAAGTTTGTAGTGGTAAATTTTGAATCCTGCGGAAAGGGTGATAAAACCTCGGTAGAAAAGTCGGAGCCGGTGCTGCCCTTGCCATTTTTATAACGGTAAGTATTGCCATGGAAGTACCTGCCTGCGAGGGTTAGTGTGTTGGATGTTTTGCCAATTTTGTAATTGGAAAGGTATCGTAACTCAGCGCCGAGGTTACGATAACGATCCACATCTACCGTGCGGTTGTTGTACTGCAGGGTGGCTGCATTGATGGTGTCTTTTTGGCTGATGTTACCGAGGTAACCAATGCTATTGCGATCACCTTTCAGTCCAAATATTTTCAAATTAAAAATATTGTCGGGGTTCATTTTGTAGTCCAGGTTAGCAGATGCCATGGTCCAGTCCATATTAAACCAATTGCGGCTGCGGAAGGATTGTTTAGCATCGGCTGCAAACTGGTCATCGGTTAAGCCGCCGGGTTGCTGGCTCAGCATATTGTAATGCAATACGTCTGCGCCAACTTTAAATTTATCGGTTAGCTGGTAACTGTAGGTGGCATAGGCGGTGTTGGTTTTATACTGGCTGTTCTGCCGCCAGCCGTCGGCATTTCGATGATCGAAAAATGCATAGTAATGATCTTTTTTTCCTTTGCCCCCAATAGCGTTGTATGAATTGATGAGCCCGAAGCTTCCGGCAGTTTGCTGGCTTTCGAAGGCAAACCGTTTATTGATCTCGCTTCCGTTGCGAATAACATAGTTGACCATGCCGCCAAACTGCGGGCCGAATTGCAGCGAACCTGCTCCTTTTACAATTTGCACGCGCTGCACTGCCTGCAATGGCGGATGATAATATGCTTCTGGGTAGCCATAAGGATCGGCAGATATGTCGTACCCGTTTTGGCGTACATTAAAATCCCAGCTACGGTTGGGACTGAGCCCTCGGGTGGCAATGCCTATTTGTATGCCGCTTCCATCGCTTTCCCAAATATGAATGCCCGGAACTTTTGCCAGCACCTGGCGCATAGTGTTGGTTACTACGTTACCATTTACATTTTCAATTACCACCAGCGAATTTTTTTTGCCGGCGAAAATATGGGTGCCTACAATTTCAGGTAATTGATGAATATCGTTCCTGGAGTTCCTGCCCACCACGGTTACATCGGGCAGGTATTCTTTTGCAGTAAGGGTATCTTTTTGTGTGATGATGGTATCCTGTGCGTAACTATTTATCAGGGATATGACCAAAGCTGATAGTGTGTATAGTGTCCTTTTCATTCGTGATTTGTTATGGATGCAAATGTGCGCTGTCATCTACCGAATAGCTTACGGTAAGGGGAATTGGGTTTAACGAAATGAGGAAATAAGTAGAGTCCGGGGTGGATAAAGAATAAGTTCTTATTTTGGTACTTAAATAAGTAGTTTATGGAAGTGCTCAATTATACGGAATTCAGAAAGAATCTTACAAAGAGTTTGAATAAGGTAAACGACGATGCCGAAGTAGTGGTTGTTTCAAGAAGCAGGGGTAAAAACGTGGTTGTGATGAGCCTGGAAGAGTACAATTCCATTAATGAAACCCTCCACCTCACAAGCAGCAAAAAAAATAGAAAGCGCCTTGATGATTCGATTGACGAAATCGAAAAGGGAAAGTTTTCTAAACATCCATTAATTGAAAAGTAATGGAATTGGTTTGGCAGACAAACGCATGGGAGGATTATATATACTGGCAGCAGCAGGATAGGAAAGTGTTGCTTAGAATTAATGATATAATTAAGGATACACTTCGTTCGCCATTCAAAGGCATTGGGAAGCCAGAACCATTAAAGGGAAATTACTCAGGGTGTTGGAGCAGAAGAATTACCGATGAACACCGAATGGTTTATACTGTACGAAATCGCCAGTTACATATAATTCAATGCAGGTTTCACTATTGAATTATTTTTTTGCCACTAACCTACACTGGCTGACATGGAAGGCACGTACACCTCGAACAAAAAGCACTCAATGAACATCCTAACTTAGAAAATAAAATGTTAAACAGTCAAAAGCTCTGAGTAAAAGATCCCTAACCAGTTAAATAGCCACGATCTAACTTTGATAGGATTAATTACTAATGCCATTATATGTCAAAAATCTATAGAGTTTGATTATTGTGGAGAACGAAAATATGTAGCGCCTTATGTATTAGGTTACTCAAAAAAAGTAGGGGTTGAACTATATGGATGGGACATGAGATTTGAGCGATACGACTTCTTTATAATATCGGAGGTTGGCGAATTTAATTTAAGGGATGAAATTTTCTCGCCCCAACTAACAGATGATATCAACAATGTCGGTGATCATTTTGAAGAAGTATTTTCTTCCTTGAGTTGACATTGTCCTATTGCCGTTAATTGAAAAATCCGGTGCTTTAGCAAAATTCACGTAAGCACCCGAATTGTCTTTACCCGACACAAAGCGATTCTATAAAGACAGTGTTAGAAAAAATATTAGGGAAAGAAACCTACGTTGAAAATTTTATCTTGTAAAAAAGAAAATCATGAAGCAAAATATATTCCAATGTAGCATCTTTATCTGCCTATTATGTATTTTGCCGTTTTTAATAGAGAGTTGTAAAAAGAAATCCTCTGATATTAGCATCTTTACAATCGGACAATCCTATCAGGGAGGGAAAATATTTTTCATTGATAATACGGGTCTTCATGGTTATGTTGCTGCTACTTCAGACCAAAGTAATGCCACAACATGGTATAATGGCACGGTGATGACAACAAATGCGATAAGTCCCCTCGATGGGGCTTCAAATACGACTTTGATTGTAACAAAGTTTGGTAACACGGGTTTATATGCTGCCAAAATATGTAAGGATTATAGAGGAGGTAATTACGATGATTGGTTTTTACCTGCCAAAGATCAACTGAAATTAATGTATGAACAAAAAGGCAAAATTGGCGGTTTTTTAAATGTAGGATATTGGAGTTCCACAGAAAGTAGTTTGAACGGGTATGCTTGGTATCAGGATTTTTCCTTTGGAACTCAAGACAACTTAAGCGTTAATAATTATAGTCAACATGTTAGGGCTATACGAGCTTTCTGATTTTTCATTCTATAAACTTTTTCGGAGGTTTAGAAATTTTTTTGTTCATTTTTGGATCCTAGCTTTTTTGCAAATACAAATCCACGAGTGAAGTAATCAGAACAGCTTTACGGCTGTTGGAAGCGGAAGAATTGAAACTGCAAGGATTGAATAAGTGGCTGTCGGAAGGCGAAAAAAGTGGGTTGGAAAATATCTTTCATCCGAAATCGAATTTGAAAAAGCTTCACAGCAAGTTTTTACGAGGTGAAAATGAAGCCTGCTAACAAACTTATTTTCCAAACACCTTCTTCCCCCCGATGTAAGTTGCCACAACTTTAGTATTCAAAATGTTTTTCTCCGCAACTTTCATCAGGTCGTTATTGAGAATGATAAAGTCTGCCTTTTTGCCGGTTTCAATACTGCCTACTTCTTTTTCTAAAAAACAACTTTTTGCCGCCCAAATGGTCATCCCTTTTATGGTTTCTTCGCGGGATAATGCGTTTTCCATTTGGTAGCCTTTGGCTGGAAATCCTTTCGCATCTTTACGAACAACCGCTGCTAAAAAAGTTTTGAACGTACTGATGTCCTCTACCGGGAAATCGGTACCCAATGGCAGCCAGCCATTTTGCATGAGTAACTGCTTATAGGCATAACCACCCTTTATTCTTGTGGGTCCAACTCTTTCTTCTGCCCAATACATATCGCTGGTAGCATGCGTTGGCTGTACCGACGGAACGATCTGCGATTTACTGAACAATGCAAAGTCGTTCCAGTTAATAACCTGCGCATGCTCTATTCTCCATCGCCTGTCGTTTGCGCCATTCAGCACCCGGTTATAAATGTTCAGTATCGCCCGGTTTGCTGAGTCGCCAATTGCGTGGGTACACATTTGAAAATCGGTTTTGATCAATACCTGCGCAAGTGAATCGTAGTGCGATTTGTTGCTTAGTAAAAAACCGTGCGAACCAGGTTTATCAGCATAAGGCTGCAACAAGCAGGCACCACGACTACCCAATGCTCCATCGGCATAAACCTTTATTCCTTTTACAAACATCCTATCGGTTTTGTAAGGTCCTTTATCAAGATATTTTTGGAGGTTAGTGCTGTCATCGCTCAGCATAATGTACATCCTCATTTTAACTTTGCCTTCCTTTTGCAAGCCATCAATGGTTTCCACATCGTTATACATAATGCCGCAATCGGTAACTGTTGTTAAGCCCACCGCAAAACAACTATCCTGCGCAGCAGAAAGCCATTTTACGTAATCATTAATGGTTGATTTCGGTTGCTTTTCGTTTACCAGCCCTTTGGCATTGTCAACCATTATGCCGGTTAGTTTATTGTTTTTTGTTTCGATCAATCCGCCGGTGAGGGTTTGCCCGGCCACAATGCCAGCGAGGTCCAATGCTTTTTGATTGGCTACAGCAGCATGCCCATCAACACGGGTAAGCACTACTGGTTTATCGGGGAACAACTCATTAAGTTTTTCGTTGGTAGGAAATGATTTGCCCGGCCATTTATTCTGGTCCCAGCCGCGGCCTTTTATCCAGGGTTCATTGGGATGCGCATCGGCAAATTTCTTAACCCGGTCAACCACTTCATCCCAACTGGCGGCGCCAAAAAGATTGACCGCGAACAGTGATTGTCCGTATCCTAAAAAATGAGCGTGCGCATCAATAAAGCCCGGGTACACTGCCTGTCCTTTTGCATCAACTGTTTCCTTTGCTTTATACTTTTTGAGGATATCGTCATTGCTTCCTACGGCAATTATTTTTCCTTCAGAAACTGCAAAAGCCTGTGCTGTGGCAAACTGATCGTTCACCGTATAAACCATTCCATTATGAACGATCAGGTCAACTTCATCAGCAGATTTACATCCGGTTAAGCAAACGAATACTACAGCCAGGTACAAAAGAATTGAACGCATATTTTATGATTGAATAACAAATGTAATTGAAAGCCTATTTAGATTTTGCGCGGATCATTTTGTAAATACTGATTGCACTCATCAGTAACATGATGAACAGCACAAGACCTGCCAGGCCCCATGCCCAGCTCATTTCCTGCTTTACCACTACCAGCATAACAATGGCAATTAAAAAGATGGTGGCTACTTCGTTCCAAACACGCAATTGTTGCGGCGTGTACTTAAACACACCTTTCATTTGCTGGTTATAAATTGCGTGAAGTGTGAAATGATAAATATATAAGCCAACAACAAAGGCCAGTTTTACCCAAAGCCAGTTGGGTACTGAATTGAAGTATCCAAAGGCATACATCACCCAGGTGCCAAATATCAACGTAAGAATTGCAGAAGGCCAGGTAATACCAAACCATAACCTTTTTATCATGATGGTAAATTGCCGGCGCAGGATATCTTTTTCTACATCTGTTTTCTCCCCTGCTTCTGCATTGTAAATAAACAACCTTACTATATAAAACATGCCCGCAAACCAGGTAACGATGAAGATGATATGAAGGGCTTTAAGGTAGAGGAGCATTTGGTGAAGGGTGAGTATTCAATTGTGAATGGTCAATGTTTGTGGATGGTTAGTTATGCAAGAGAAAGCGGCAGTCTCGGTTTATAAAACAACATAGTAATCTTACACACTGGTTGATTGCTTAGTTATACTGGCAATCAACCCACTCAACATTTTGAAAGATTGAATCAAGAACTCACCTACTTCCGCCGCAGATGAATATTGTATGATGCCAAGATCCGGCGCAACGTCCAATGCAGCGTCCACTTCAATCAATGAACCTCATGCTATTTCATAAAAACGTTCACGTTCCGACTCGGATTTTCTTGAAGCACCTTCCTAAATATTTAAATGTACAGATAGTGCTGACCGGCGAATTAGGAAGTCATTCCAAATTTTTCTTCTGAGGGAAAATCCCTTGTCAAATTATAGCAAGCTTTTACAAACTTTCTCGGGCTACTGTAAATTTCTAATTTTTGATGATTTAGCGTAAGAAACATGTTACAAGGTTTTCAATTAAGATATAAAAAATCTACGTACGCCCGGTATGCAAGTTCTCCAATTAATTGCCATTTTTTTTCAATACTACTCTTCTCAAGTTAATATTGAACATTTACTATTCACCATTTCCGCCAACGCCTCAATCCACAACGGGTGAACATTCAAACACGGTATAACTGTATACTCTTCCCCTCCTGCATGTAAAAAACTTTCCCTTCCTTCCATGGCAATTTCTTCCAGGGTCTCTAAACAATCGCTTACAAAGGCAGGACAAAGTATAATGAGTTTTTTCACGCCTTCACCCGGTAGCTCTTCCAACCGTTTTGCTGTATAAGGCTTCAGCCACTCTTCTCTTCCCAGCCTGGATTGAAAAGAGAAGCCGATCTTATCCTTTGGTATCTGCAATATATCGGTAACAAGTTTTGTTGTTGTCCAGCACTGGTGACGATAGCAGGTGGCGTGCGCTGGCGACGGTATATCGCAACAGTTAGGCACCTTCATGCAATGACTTTTGGTGGGATCTGCTTTCGTCATATGTCTTTCGGGTAAGCCATGGTAGCTGAAAAGCACTTGGTCGTAATCGCGTTGCAGGTAAGGTTTTATGCTTTCTGTTAATGCATGAATGTAAGCAGCGTTGTTGTAGAATGGTTCAACGAAAGATAGTTTAAAGGAATACTTTTTTTTGCTGTACACAGTTTTTGCATGTTCTACCGCTGTCTCGTAACTCGACATTGCATAGTGCGGATAAAGTGGAATGGCTAAAACTTCTTCCAGGTCAGGATGTTGTTGCTGCAATTTTTTAAAAGCATACTCCATGGTTGGATTACCGTAGCGCATGGCAATTTCAATAGGTTCAGCAACTTTTTGCTGAAGCGCAGCTTGTTGTTGTTTGGTGATGACCACCAGCGGTGATCCTTCGCTTGTCCAAACTTTTTTATATGCTTCGGCAGACCTTGGCGAACGCGTAGGAACAATGATTCCGCCGATCAAAATTTTCCGGAATATCCATGGATAATCAATTACTCTTCCATCCATTAAAAATTCAGTCAGGTATTTTTTTACATCCGCAACTTCTGTTGAATCGGGTGAGCCTAGGTTCATTAATATTATTGCGCGTGTTGCCATAATTGTTTAGTTGTGCAAATGTAAACGCTGTAATAAAAGAAAAGTTTATTTGCGAAAATAAGATTGAAGAAATGCGATTTTTGAAACATGACGAAAATCAGGTTCGCCTGCAACGTGCTTCCTGTGTGCATTTCAGCGTTCGTTGCGGCATGAAAGGTTGCCAGCGATTTGAATATGACTTTTGCATGACACAGTAAATCGGTTAACAAAGATTGTGCATTTACCTTTGTGCTCAATCCACCGATTGTTTAATGACCCGTCAGACCCAAAGTAACATATCGAAGTTTTTTGTTGCAGGCATCAACTACAAAAAAACAGATGCTTCCATCAGGGGACAATTTGCCATAAGTGCCGATCAATATGCGCATATTTTATCCATGGCTTCTTCAAAGGGTCTGGCTGAATTGTTCATTCTTTCTACTTGCAACCGTACCGAAATATATGGTTTTGCCGAAGATGCATCGCAGCTTATTGAATTGCTTTGCTTGCAAACTTCTGGCGATAAAGCCGTGTTTGATAAGCTTTGTTATATAAAGAAGGATTTTGAAGCAGTGCAGCATTTGTTTGAAGTAGGCGCAGGGTTGGAGTCGCAAATATTAGGCGATTATGAAATTATTGGACAGATAAAATGTGCCGTCAAGTTTTCAAAACAATATGGTTTCGTAGGATCGTTTACCGAGCGTTTGGTGAACAGTGTAATTCAATCAACCAAGAGCATAAAGAACCAAACAGCATTAAGTGGAGGTACAGTATCCGTATCGTTTGCAGCAGTTCAATATATAAAGCGAAACATAAGCCATATAAAAAGCAAAAATATTTTGCTGCTTGGTGTTGGTAAAATTGGGAGGAACACCTGTAAAAACCTCGTCGATTATCTCGACACAAAAAATATTACGCTCATTAACCGTACGGAAAACAAAGCGTATGAACTAGGCGTTGAGCTGGGTTTACAACATGCTTCGGTAACTGAACTCGATCATTATATTCAACAGTCCGATATTATTTTGGTTGCAACAAATTCCGCGGAGCCTACTATTTTAAAATCTCACCTGGTGGGTGCTGGCACGAAACTAATCATCGACCTATCAATACCATATAACGTAGAAGACGAAGCACGTACACTACCGAACATTACCCTGGTTAATGTGGATGAGCTTTCAAAACTAAAAGATGAAACACTGCAAAAAAGGGAAGCTGAAGTTCCGAAGGCGAGGATGATTATTGCTGAGCACAAGGCTGAATTTTTAGATTGGACTGCCATGCGCCGAAATGCACCGGTTATTAAAGCCGTGAAGCAAAAGCTGAACGACATGCACCATTGTCAAATGTTTTTATCGACATATACTACTACCACTACCTCATCAGTTACTCCGGTTAACCAGCAGGCAATAAAAAAAGTAATTAAGAACATGGCGGTGAAAATGCGTTCGCAACACCAGCCTGGTTGCTCCTACATAGAAGCCATCAACGATTTTATAACTACCCACGTAAATTAAATGGATACAAAGGTGCTGCGGATCGGGACCAGGGAAAGTCAACTGGCGGTGTGGCAGGCTACAAGGGTGCAGGAACTATTAAATGAATTTGGATACCAATCGCAACTGGTTTATATAAAAAGTGATGGCGATATTGACCTGCAAACGTCTTTGTACGAAATGGGTGTGCAGGGAATTTTTACACGTAGCCTTGATATAGCCTTACTCAACAACCAGATAGATATTGCGGTACACAGCATGAAGGATGTGCCGACACAATTGCCCAACGGAATTGTTCAGTGTGCTGTTTTAAAAAGAGGTTCGTACAAAGATTTACTGGTTTACAAAGGCGATGAAAGCGAACTAAAAACCGTATTAGGTTTGGTAGATGGTCAGTGGATGGAAAATGATCATTCCTCCAGTCTACTGTCAACTGCCAACAGGCAATTATTGTTTGCAACAAGCAGTATTCGTCGTAAAGCGCAGTGGTTAAACCGGTATCCACATCATGCTATTGAAAATTTACGGGGCAATGTAAATACAAGGTTGAAGAAGGTAGAAGAAAGTAATTGGGATGGAGCCATTTTTGCCGCAGCCGGTTTGGAAAGGATCAATCTTCGTCCGCAAAAATCTATTGAGCTGGATTGGATGTTGCCGGCGCCGGCGCAGGGCGCTATCGTAATTGTTTGCCGTGCCGATGATACAGCTGCTTTTGAGGCATGTGAGAATTTGAATGATGCTCACTCAGCATTGTGTACAAAAATTGAGAAGGATTTTTTGAGAACACTGTTAGGCGGATGTTCAACACCCATCAGCGCTTTAGCGGTTATTGAAGGAGACAAGGTTATATTGAAAGGAAACATTTTTGCTTTGGATGGAAACGACAGAGCCGAGGTTGAAATGGTAGTAAACATTGGCGAAGTGGAAAACCTGGGTGTGATGGCAGCGCACCAATTGTTGGCCAATGGCGGTCAATCTATAGCCGATAGTATTCAGCATGGAAAATAAAAATCTGCACATATTAAGTACGCGGCCATTGGCTTACACTGTAATGGAAAAAGCGGCAGCCAACAAAATAGGGATTGATGTAATCTCGTTCATCGATACAAAAAATAGCATTGATTTTATAACGGGTAATAAAATAAAGGCAACAGCTTTTAAAGAAACAGCAGTGGTGTTTACCAGCATGAATGCTGCCGAAGCGGTGATTGATTTTTGTAAAGCAATTAATGCTGAGCCGGAGTGGACCATCTATACATTAGGCGGAACAACCCATACCATTATAAAAGATTTTTTTACCGGAAGTGAGATTTTTTCCGATGCAAATAATGCCGCCGGCCTTGCGCAAAAAATCCTTGAAAACAAAGAAGAAGACATCACGTTTTTTTGCGGCAATCAGCGACGTGATGAGTTACCTGGACTTTTGAAAAGTGCTGGCGTTGGTATTGATGAAATAGTGGTGTACGAAACAATTGAAACACCGGTTACGGTTGATAAGCATTACGACGGGATTTTGTTTTTTAGTCCAAGCGCCGTAAAAAGTTTTTTTTCTACCAACAAAATTGATGTACAAACTGTTTTGTTTGCCATCGGTTCAACAACAGCAAGTGCTTTGAAAAAATATTCAACAAACAAGGTAATGGTTGGATCGCACCCAAATAAAGAGTTGTTAGCTGAACAGGCATTTGAATATTTTGTAAGCAATTGAGAAAGGTGAAAGGAAAAGTGATTGAATAGGTTGACCAGTCAGAAATGATTAAATCAAAAAACAGAAAGAGAATAACATGGCTGAACTAAAAAATGACCTGCTGTTAAAAGCGCTTCGCGGAGAGAAAGTGGAGAGACCACCGGTTTGGATGATGCGGCAAGCAGGTCGTTACCTTCCCGACTATTTGAAACTGAAAGCGAAGTACGATTTTTTTACAAGGGTGCAAACACCTGAGCTGGCAACAGCCATTACGTTACAACCAATAGAGCAGGTGGGTGTAGATGCTGCCATAATATTTTCAGACATACTGGTGATACCGCAGGCAATGGGTTTGGAAGTATTGATGGAAGAAGGGAAAGGTCCATCGTTGCCAAATGTTATTCAAACACAGCAACACATTGACGCTTTAGCAACCGGAGATGTAGACGAAAGTTTGCGATATGTTTTTGATGCGTTAGCGCTTACTAAAAAAGAGTTGAATGGCAGGGTTCCGCTTATTGGTTTTGCCGGGGCACCCTGGACGATACTATGTTATATGGTGGAAGGAAAAGGAAGCAAAACATGGGATAAAGCAAAACAGTTTGCGTACACACAACCTCAACTTGCACACCAGTTGTTACAAAAAATTACAGAGATTACCATTGAATATTTAAAAGGGCAAATACAGGCTGGCGCCGATGTGGTACAGGTGTTTGATAGTTGGGCAGGTTCACTAAGTCCGGCTGATTTTAAAACCTATGCACAACCCTATTTGCTCCAAATAGCTGATGCGGTGTCGCCGTTTGCGCCGGTTATTTTGTTTCCGAAAGGAACCTGGTATGCGTTGAAAGACCTTAGCCAGTCAAGCGCCTCGGGCTTAGGAATTGATTGGTGTGTAGACCCAAAAGTTGCGAGGGAATTAACAAACAGCAGCATCACGCTTCAAGGCAATTTTGATCCCAGTAAACTGCTAGCCCCAATACCTGAAATTAAAAAAGCAGTGAAGGAGATGATCGATGGTTTTGGAACCCAACGTTACATTGCAAACCTGGGCCATGGCATTATGCCCAATGTACCGGTAGACCATGCACGGGCGTTTGTGGATGCGGTGAAGGAATATAGGGGTGAATAGTGAATAGTGATTAGTGGGTAGTGAGTGGTGAGTGGTGAGTTGGACAAAGAAAAAGTAATAACTGTTTTAATTGTTCAACTAAAAACCTGATCCATGTTTTTACAATTAGCCCACACAAAACTCGACGTTTATTATCAAACACAAGCCTTTATAATGGAGGCTTACAAAGTAACAAAATTGCTCCCGCAAGAGGAAAAATTTGCAATGGTTCAACAGATCAGGCGAGCATCTTTATCTGTTCACCTCAATCTAGCGGAAGGTGCAACGAGGAAGTCGCTGGCCGAAAGAAAGCGATATTTTGAAATTGCAAGAGGGTCGTTGATTGAAGTTGATGCCGCAATTGGTATAGCGTTCGAATTAAACTATATGGCATTGGTTGAATTGGAACCACTGGGAATTGCCATAGTTAAAACATTCAAATTGTTGAGCGGATTGATAAGTCAGTAATACAACTTACTCACCACTCACCACTGATAAACATGATCAAAACTCAATGGATATCATTTATACATCAATTGCAGGATGACATTTGCCATGCATTAGAACAAGCCGATGGTAAGGCAATGTTTATAGAAGATGAATGGCAACGCGAAGAAGGTGGGGGAGGAAAAACAAGGGTGATGGCGAATGGTGAAGTATTTGAAAAGGGAGGCGTGAATACTTCAATCGTTTTTGGTGAGGTTACCGATACCATGCGTACACAATTGAAAATAGTAGGAGATAAATGGTTTGCCTGCGGGCTAAGTTTGGTGATGCATCCACACAATCCCTTTGTTCCGACAGTGCATGCTAATTACCGCATGTTCGAATTGTATAACGCTGATAACGAAGTAACCGACCGGTGGTTTGGCGGCGGCACCGATCTTACACCGTATTATTTATTTGAAGACGACGCAAAACATTTTCATCAAACCTATAAAAATGCGTGCGACGAATTTGATATAGCTTTTTATCCAACGTTCAAAAAAGATTGCGATAACTATTTTGTGAATTACCATCGCAGTAATGAACGCCGCGGCATTGGTGGAATATTTTACGATCACCAAAGAGAAGACGCAACGAGGGATGTACATTTTTGGATAAATCTTGCCAAAGCATGTGGCTATGCCTTTATGGATGCCTATATTCCGATAGTGGAGAAACGGCGATCAAATCCTTTTACTGCTACAAACAAACACTGGCAGGAAATAAGAAGAGGACGTTATGTGGAGTTTAACCTGGTGCATGATCGCGGAACTATCTTCGGACTAAAAACAAATGGCAGAACAGAAAGTATATTAATGAGCCTGCCACCAACAGTGAAATTTGAGTACGATTATAAACCACCACCCGGAAGTGAGGAGGATAAATTACTACAAGCTTGTTTACAACCTGTTGATTGGCTAAATTAATCTGAACCACTAAGACACTAAGGCACTATGTTTCACCAAGCCTTAGTGTTACTTCGAGCCCTTTGTGTCTTAGTGTTTCAAAAAAAATAACACATGTATCTACAAAGAAGAAATCGCATCCTTCGCGCAACCCCCGCCATCCGCGCCATGGTTGCCGAAACAATTCTAACGCCCAAAGATTTCATCGCGCCAATGTTTATTGATGAAGGACACAACATAAAAACGGAGATCACATCTATGCCCGGTTACTACCGTAACAGCCTTGACAACACGATAACGGAAGTGAATGAACTTTGGAGCCTTGGTATAAAAAGCGTGTTGCTGTTTGTAAAGAGTAAGGATGAGTTAAAAGATAACACCGGTAAAGAAGCCTGGAATAAAAACGGGCTTATGCAACGCAGCATAAAAGCTATAAAAGATGCTGTGCCCGAAATGTATGTGATGACGGATGTTGCGCTCGATCCCTATTCATCATATGGGCACGATGGTATTGTAAAAGATGGGGAGATTGTGAACGATGAAACGGTAGAAGCGTTGGTGAAAATGAGCATCAGTCATGCAGAAGCAGGCGTGGATATGGTTGCCCCCAGCGACATGATGGATGGACGCATTGGCGCGATCCGTGAAGGGTTGGAGAAGAGTGGTTTCACCAAAGTGGGCATTATGGCGTATAGTGCAAAGTATGCCTCCTGTTTTTATGGTCCCTTCCGCGATGCATTGGATAGTGCACCGGGCTTTG
Organism: Segetibacter sp.; assembly: GCA_031424735.1. Taxonomy (GTDB): domain Bacteria; phylum Bacteroidota; class Bacteroidia; order Chitinophagales; family Chitinophagaceae; genus Segetibacter. The sequence continues at coordinate 2,992 of JANPIA010000454.1, read as the reverse complement.
GCGATAAGAAAACCTACCAGATGGATTTTGCCAACAGAACCGAAGCCGTTAAAGAAGCATTGATGGATGTTGAGGAAGGAGCAGACATTGTAATGGTAAAGCCCGGACTGTCTTATCTTGATATTGTTCGCGATGTAAAGAATGCAGTTGACATTCCAGTAAGCGTTTACAACATCAGCGGCGAGTATGCCATGATAAAAGCAGCAGCCAAAATGGGTTGGATAGATGAGAACAAAGCGATCGTTGAAACGCTTACTAGCTTTAAACGTGCCGGCGCCGATCTCATCGCAACCTACTTCGCAAAAGATGCGGCCAGGCTGTTAAACTACTAAGACACGAAGAACACGAGGGTTCACTAAGACTTTGTGTTTCTTTGCGCCTTAGCGCCTTCGCGGTTCAAAAAAAACTCATGATCACAACCAGCCAACAACTTTTCGAAAGAGCACAACGCTCCATCCCCGGCGGAGTAAACTCTCCTGTACGTGCATTTAAAAGCGTAGGGGGCACACCCATCTTTATAAAAAATGCCAAAGGCGCCTACCTGTACGATGTGGATGGCAACCGGTATATAGATTACATCGCCTCGTGGGGACCGATGATATTAGGGCATGCCTACGAACCAACTGTAAAAGCCATCCAGGAATATGCAGCCTATTCAACCTCGTACGGTGCACCTACAGAGCTTGAAATAAAGATGGCAGAACTAATCATTAGCATGGTACCCAATGTTGATTTAATACGCATGGTTAGCAGCGGCACCGAAGCCTGCATGAGTGCCATCCGTTTAGCAAGAGGTTATACCGGTAAAAATAAGATCATCAAATTTGAAGGGCACTACCACGGCCATGCAGATAGTTTTTTAGTAAAGGCCGGCAGTGGAGTGGCAACCTTCAATATTCAAACAGTACCCGGTGTTACAGCAGGGGTAGCAAACGATACACTTACCTGTGCATACAATAACCTGGATGCTATTAAGAAATTAGTGGCAGATAATAAAAGAGAAATTGCAGCCATCATTACCGAGCCGGTGGCGGGTAACATGGGTTGCATTCTTCCACAACTAGGTTTCTTAGAGGGTATACGAAAGCTATGTGCCGATGAAGGAATTGTATTGATTTTTGATGAGGTGATGACAGGCTTTAGGCTCGGAGCTGGCGGTGCACAGCAGGTATTAGGGATCGATGCCGATTTGGTAACCTACGGAAAGGTGATCGGTGCCGGAATGCCGGTAGGCGCTTTCGGCGGAAAGAAAGAAATCATGCAGCATATAGCGCCTCTTGGCAACGTTTACCAGGCCGGTACACTCAGTGGTAATCCCATTGCCATGATAGCAGGTTATACCTTACTCACCGAACTTAAAAACAATCCTTCCATCTATACCGAACTTGAAAAAAAGACTATCTATTTGCGCGATGGATTGGAGGAAGTATTGAAAGCCTGGGGCAATCCATATGTTATCAACCAGCTTGGCTCTATGATCAGCATACACTTCAGCGATCATGCTGTTACCGACTTTGCCACCGCTGCATCTGCTAATAATGCAATGTTCAGCAAGTTCTTTCATGCAATGCTTAACAGGGGAATTTACCTGCCGCCTTCGGCTTTCGAAAGTTGGTTTTTAAACAATGCGTTAAGCTATACTGATTTGGATGAAACGATTAAAGCCGCAAAGGAAAGTTTAGCGGGGTTAAAATAAAAGGGCACCCAGACTTCCTGGTCACCAATGAATTGGTGTACAAATAGGCCTACCGGGCACCCAAAATTTTAATGTTTATCTCAATAATAATTCGCAAGGTTTCAAACCTGTGTGCTTTTTAAAAGCAGTAGAAAAATGCGATATGGAAGAATAGCCTAACAAAGCCGATACATCAGTTACGCTCAAGCCTTTTTCGTACAGCAAATATTTGGCATGTTCCATCCGTTGCTGCTGGTAAAAATCAAAAATAGTCGTACCGAATATCTCTTTAAATCCCTTCTTCAAATAACATTCATTAATAGCCACCTTACGGCTCAGCTCCTTAATAGTTATTGGGTCGCCAATGTGTTGCAGCAACACTTCACGCGCATTCAATATCTTCTCCCGGTCAAGATCGTTCGCCAAAAACTTACAAGCAAAACCTTCTTCTTTTTCATCCACCAGGCAGTCAAGACTGTAGAGCAGCAGTTCGTGAATTTTCGCGTTCACAAAAATGTTTTCAAGACTGCCCGAATAGCTGTGGTTAAGCAGCGAGTCCAGCACACTTCGCTTGCGGGTACAAACCGGGAAAACCTTGGTAAACGATGAGGGATGTTTAAAGGCAATCACCTCATCTTTGCGATTGCTTAGTTTAACATTGTGAGTAAACTGGCTAAGGAAACTGCTGGTGAAATGGAAGGTATAAACATCAACTGTTTGTAATTTACCACTGCAGTTCTCCGTTGGCAACTCATCGCACCTTGCACAACTTTTTTGGTTGCAATACCGGTTTCCCGTAGTGCAATACCTAAGTTCCAGGTAATTCTTTTCGGGGCGGCTGTGGTAGTGGTAAACCATCATACCGGTATCTTCTGCAACCCACTGCTTCACATAAAATCGTTTGATGGAATATTGTATCGAACCCGGTATATGCTGTTCCTTTTCAAAAAGCAGGTCCATCGATGGGTCAACCTGTAAATTCGAAACACGCAAAATATCTAGCGGTTTAAGCATACGGCAAATTTAATGTATAAACCCCGATGGAAATGTTTGCATTGTCATGTGCTTGTTATTTTACAACCACACCTTAATGTGAAAGTGGTTTTGTGGTCCGGGCAGTTATCTTTATGGCAGCATAGTTGCGTCGCCCTCTTGTACTCAATAACTTTTATCATCGTTACCAAACCTCCGTAAATTTCAATTAAAGTTCCATATCCTTACTTAAGCCACCGCTGAACTTTTGAGCAGACAAACGTGGTAATATCAACAATTTATATTAGATTTTCTAAGATTTTGGGGCTTGTTTTTCGCAGGTTC
>JANPIA010000453.1:0-4795 GCA_031424735.1 Segetibacter sp. | reverse complement strand
CGGCCTATAGTGATGTAGCGAAGAAGTATCCTGCTCATCCTGATACTTTAGATATGTTAGCCACTAAAATCATCAAGGGCGGTGTAGGAAAATGGGGACAATTGCCAATGACACCTCACCCTACCGTTTCCAAAGAAAATGCTATTCAAATGGTGAAGTATGTGCTTGCAATTGAATAAGAAGATAAATGATTCCTTAGGCTGACACGTTATCTTCTCCGATTGAATAAATAACCTTCACCAACTGCGACTTACACTTTATTTCTTCATGCATCAGGTGAAGGATAAAAGTAACATACATGTTAAAAGTTATACTAAACTCTATTTACCGGGCAGGTTTCTTAATTATGAAAGCAATTAATATTTTCTTCATCATCCTGTTCGTCTTATCTGCCGCGCTTCAGTATAATGATCCTGACCCCTATATTTGGATGCCTCTTTATTTGTATGCTGCGTTTTTGTGTTACCGGGCTTTGAAGAAAAAATATAACCCTTCATTTTATTTTATCGGACTTGCAGTTTATATGGCTTATGCCTTTTACCTTTTTTTTGATAAAACAGGAGTATTGAATTGGGCTAAAGAACATAACGCAGAAAACATAGCGCAATCAATGAAAGCAACCAGGCCATGGATAGAAGAAACACGTGAATTTTTTGGTTTAATGATCGTGATATTTGCGCTTGTTGTAAACATGATTTGGTTGAGGAAATATAAAAGGGCGGCTTAAAGAAAGCACTGCTTTAGCATCACAGAAAAAATATTAAACAACATAAAAGTATATTCAACTTAGTTTATGAGTAAAAGGACATATGTTTTGTTTTTGGTTTTAGCTTTTTTTCAAATTAAGTTAAACGCACAGTTAACAACTACGGTAAAAGGCAAGGTAATAGATGAGAGATCAAGCCCGGTTAAAGGAGCCACAATTCGTTTGCTTAATTCAAATTACGGAGCAGCCTCCAACAAGGATGGAGAGTTTAATATTGAAAACGTTTTTAGCGGAAAGTACCTGGTTGAGGTGTCTGCAATTGGGTACGCAACCATAACAAATGAAACAACAATAAGTAACTCTGTAAATAATGTGACATTTACTTTATACCCAACTGTTAAACTGTTAGATGAAGTTGTAGTATCGGCTCAGAGGACAGAAGAGATTTTACAGCAATCCCCATTAAGTGTTACTGCACTATCTTCTAAACAGGTACAGGATTATAGGTTATGGAATATAAAAGAGGTTACTGCAATTTCTCCAAACATGTATTCTGCCGATCCGGGTGACAAACGAAATGTTACTTCTATAAGAGGAATAACTACTACTTCGTATGATCCGGCAGTAGCTACATATGTTGATGGAGTAAATCAGTTTAGTCTTGACACATACATAAGTCCTTTGTCAGACATTGAACGTATTGAAGTATTACGGGGTCCGCAGGGAACACTTTATGGGAGAAATGCTATGGGAGGTGTTATCAATATAATCACTAAAAAACCAACAAATAAAACAGAAGGCTTTGCTGAAGTTAACCTTGGTAACTATGGACAACAACGTTATTCGCTTAGCATTAGAACGCCTTTAATAAAAGATAAACTCTTTGTCGGCGCATCAGGATTATATGATGGGATGAATGGTTACTATACCAACCAATTCAACAACTCGCATTACGATAAACAGCATAGTATTATTGGAAACTATTACGTTAAGTTTCTTCCCGCGAAACGATGGGATATAACGTTGAATGTAAAGCATAACAGTAATCGAAATAATGGTCCGTTCCCTTTAGTATTTGGAGTTCAGGAAGCTTTTAAGGATCCTTTTATGCTTAGCCAAAATGCCACAACAAAGATTATTGACAACATATTCAACACCTCATTATCTATTAATCATGATGGACGCTTCTTCAACTTCAGTTCTCAATCATCTTACCAGTCCAATTACAGGTACTACACAAAACCTATTGATGCTGATTTTTCTCCTATTGATGGCATTACAGTTAATAATAATTATGGCAGAGACTGGAACAATGTGAAAGTGCTAAACCAGGAGTTTAAGTTTACTTCTTCTCCAACATCTAAATCACCTTTAAAATGGACTGCGGGCACATATTTGTTTCACCAGGATAATCCTGTAAAACAAGCCACGCGCTTTGGTAAAGATGCACAGATGGTAGGTTCACCCGATGTCAATTACTCCCTAATAAATTCCACCAAAGCTAAAAGTTACGGAGGAGCATTATATGGCCAAGCCACTTACAGCATAAATGATAAGCTTGATATCATCGGCGGAGTGCGGTACGATAAGGAAAACAAAGAGCAAAGCGTGTTAGGCGAATATCAAAAAGATCCTAATCCTGCACCTGTTTTTGCCTATCGCTCCGACACATCTGCTTCTGCTAATTTTAGTGCATTGAGCCCTAAACTTGGTCTTAATTATAAAGTGACCAATAACAGCATTTTGTTTGCAACTTACAACAAGGGCTTTAGAGGCGGCGGACTTACTCCCCTCTCACCGGATCCTTCACAACCTGCACTATTTGCTTTCAGGCCCGAGTATAGTAACAACCTTGAACTTGGTGTAAAAAACAAATTGTTTAAGAACCGGTTCACTGTTAATGTAACAGCATTCTATACGCATGTAACAGATGCACAGGTACCAACACTCGTTTTACCCGCCGCAGTTACCATCACACGAAATACAGGCAAGCTAAAAAGCAAAGGTGTTGAAGTTGAATTAAACGGTACATTACTTAAAGGTTTACAATTGAATTATAGTTTCGGACATGCGAGTTCTAAATATCAAAGTTTAAAGTTGTCGCAAAACGGCGGAGAAGCTAATTTGGAAGGTAACCGACAGATATTTACACCTGATGTTACCTCAATGTTGGCTATGCAGTATAGCTATTCAATAAGTAGTAAACATAAAATAAACATTGTACTTAGAGGTGAGTGGAAATACCTGGGTGAGCAATTTTTTGACCTTGCAAATACAATTCGCCAGTCTCCTTACAACTTGTTGAATACACGTGTGGGAGTAAATGCGAAGAGCCTTTCATTATTTGTCTGGGGAAGAAACCTTACAAATAAAAAATATATCAGTTATGCATATGATTTTGGGGCTGTTCACCTTGGCGATCCCAAAACTTATGGTGTAACAATAGCTGCAAAATTTTAAAATTTATTTAGGGATATGATGGGATATTAATATCATCCTGGCATAGCGTTTAAATTGCAATTTCAATAAGAACTTATGAAACAATTTACAAAACTAATTGCGGCCTTAATGGTGGCATCGCTATTTATACCAACCTCAACTATTGCAAAACCTAAAACAAAATCAAGAGAATATTTTGAATTAAGGGTATATCATTTTGTTATAAAAGATCAAGAAGCTACAATAGATAATTATTTACAAAATGCCTTGTTACCAACGTTGCATAGAAAAGGCATTACAAGGGTTGGCGTGTTTAAGGCACTTGCCAATGATACTGCTGTTGACAAAAGAATTTTTGTTCTTATTCCACATAAATCTTTAGATAGATTTATAAAACTAAGCGAACAACTCCCGAATGAACCAGACTTACAAATTGCAGGAGGAAATTATCTGGATGCAGTTTACGATAAACCCCCTTTTACTAGGTTTGAGACAATTTTGTTGTCAGCATTTGATGAAATGACACGCCTGGAAGTACCAAACCTGCAAGGACCAAAGTCTCAAAGAATTTATGAACTGCGCAGCTATGAAGGAGCAACAGAAAACCTTCATAAGAACAAAGTGCAGATGTTTAATAAAGGCGGTGAGGTTAACATATTTAAGCGCCTTGGTTTTAATGCTGCTTTTTATGGAAAAGTTATAGCTGGTAGCAGGATGCCTAATTTAATGTACATGACCACATTCGAAAATATGGCTTCAAGAACGGAGCATTGGAAAAGCTTTGGCAGCGACCCTGAATGGAAGAAGTTGTCACCTATGCCTGAGTATAAAAACAACGTGTCTAAGATTGACATTGTATTTTTGAGGCCTGCTGATTATTCAGATCTTTAGAACACATTTTAAATCTATTAATTGAGTGTACCCATAAGTTAAGTAAGTTAGATCTCCAAAGCCTCACCCTGATACTGCACATCATTAGTTGCTTTGCATAAAAATATCATTCTATCGACCCAATTTAAATCATTTCGTTTAAAGCAATAGCGACGAAGATGATGACGGCGATTTAAGTTGTTTTTGCACAATAGAATTATGATTTGACTTGAAGCATGTAAATTGTATTTGTATGAAAACGATGTGCTTTGTATTTGCCGCCACCCTGAGTGCCATCCTTTTATTTTCCGCCTGCAGCGGGAACAAATTAAATTAAAAAGCTCCCGTCCAATTTACTGAACTGCCATCTTCGCAAACTGGCATTACCTTCAATAATACCATTGTTGAAAACGATTCTGTAAACCTTTTGGCAAATGAATATACTTACATGGGCAGCGGTGTAGGCGTGGGAGATTTTAACAATGATGGACTGCCTGATGTGTTTTTTGCATCAACACAATCAAGCACTAAGTTATACCTCAATAAAGGAGACTTTAAGTTTGAAGACATTACTCAAAAGGCAGGCGTTGCGACCGACTACTGGTCAACTGGTGTAAGCATCATAGATATCAACAACGATGGATTAGATGATATTTATGTATGTGCAACAGGCCGCAAGGATCCACAAGGAAGAAGGAACAGGCTTTATATCAATAATGGCAATCTCACCTTTTCTGAGCAAGCAAAAGAATATGGTCTTGCCGATACAAGCTTTTCCAC
>JANPIA010000452.1:0-4984 GCA_031424735.1 Segetibacter sp. | reverse complement strand
GGAAACAATTGAAATGGAGAGGCAGCAGCGAAGAAGCAACCAACGTAGACAGGGTATTCGTAACCGTATTTGGCATCACATCATCCGGAAGAGAGGATAGCCTGTTCCATTTAAGCTTGGCGCAGCAGGACTTCAATCTTTCCACTGTTAGTGCAACGCAGTATCCCTACATCCGGTTGAAAATGACCAACCAGGATTCCATCAACCTTACACCTTACCAATTGCGCTACTGGAGGTTGCTGTACGACCCCGTGCCTGAAGGCGGGTTGGCCGCTAACATTGCCTACAAAGCAAAGGATACTTTGGAAGCTGGTGAAAAACTGGATTTCAACATTGCCTTTAAAAATGTTAGCGATGTTTCGTTTGCTGACAGTATTAAGGTGAAGATGTTTATACTGGATAAAAATAACAATCAAACTACCATACCAATACAAAAAAGGAAGAAGCTGGTACCGGGAGATACAACCAATGTATCGGCGCTCATTGATACAAGGGCTTTGTTAGGCAACAATACCTTGTATGCAGAAGTTAACCCCGACCTGGAGCAGCCGGAGCAGTTTCGGTTCAATAATTTCCTTTATAAAAACTTTTTTGTAAAGGGCGATAACTTTAACCCGTTGATGGATGTAACCTTTGACGGCGTGCATATTTTGAACGGCGATATTGTTTCGTCCAAACCAAAAATACTCATCAGGTTAAAAGATGAATCGAAGTTCCAGGCGTTGGATGATACCGCGCTTACACAGGTGTTTGTTCGTTACCCCGGTAATAACGGAGCATTGAAACGGTTTGCTTTCGGTACCGATACCCTTAGGTTTATTCCTGCTGATCTTGCCTCGGGTAAAAACGAAGCGTTGGTTGAATTCACTCCATCGTTTTTAAACGACAGCGGCGATGATTTTTACGAACTGATTGTGCGGGCAAAAGATAAGAGTGGCAATGCTGCGGGTAACATGGAGTATAAGGTCAGGTTCCAGGTGATTACCAAGGCGATGATCACCAACATGTTCAACTATCCAAACCCGTTCACTACCTCCACGGCATTTGTATTTACACTTACCGGCAGCGAGGTTCCGCAAAACATCAGGATACAGGTATTAACAGTAACAGGAAAAATTGTAAAAGACATTACGAAGATGGAACTTGGACCGCTGCACATCGGCAGAAACATTACCGAATACAAATGGGACGGAACAGACCAATACGGGCAGAGGCTTGCCAATGGCATTTACCTGTATCGCGTAATCACCAATCAACATGGTAATGCACTGGAAAAATTCAATACCCTCGATCCGAACAGTGATAAAGTAAATACCGACAAGTTCTTTAATAAAGGATACGGCAAAATGTATTTGATGCGGTAGGTAGTTGCATCCTATTCAAACTAAATTTTATAAAAGTCGACTACGCTGGTACAATAAGCGTAGTCGACCTTTTGAAGTGGCTTGTTTCTAACTTAGCATAATCTCGTCTTTGAAAAAAGTGACAAGCCCTGTTGATATCTCGTGTGTGCCACCAGCAATTCCAATTTCCCCCTTCTCAAGCATTTCTTTCAAAATGGGACTGCGTTCTATGATAGCATGTGCTGTTCTTATTACATTGATAACTGCAACTTTTTCTACAAATTCCTCATTGGCTGAATTGCGATCTGTTTCTGTAGTTTTTTCATCGTAAACTGCAGGCAAAATTTTACTTAACAAAGCTGTAAGGTTGCCCATCTCCACATGGTCGCAAGCACCTTTTATTGCTCCGCACTTTGAATGCCCCAACACCACAATAATTTTTGCACCGGCTACTTTGCAACCAAATTCCATACTACCCAAAATGTCTTCATTAATAATATTTCCTGCGATACGAATACTGAAAACATCACCCAATCCCTGGTCGAAAATTAACTCTGCAGAAGTACGGCTATCTATGCAACTAAGTATTACTGCAAACGGATGCTGACCATCGGAAGTTTCGTTAGCCTGTTGCAAGAGATTGCGGTTTACCTTTAAGTTGTTTATAAATCTTTTGTTGCCTTCTTTCAATAAGTCCAGAGCCATAGAAGGGGTTATGGCATTCTGCATTTCTTTGGTTAATGTTTTCATGATGCGGGTTGTTTTGAGTTTGTTTTAATGCTGCTTTTAATGGGCAGGTTGTTGAAAAAAATATTTACAATAGACATGGTTTTTTAGCATCCTGTATGACGAAGGCTATAAATAATAACCGTATCAATTTGAAGTTTCGTTTTTTTGACAAAAAATTTTTCGCTCTTTTTTATCTCGACATTTTTAAGGTTGAGATTTTTATTTATTAATCATTATTGAATTAACAGCCCCGCAGCCCATTGCAGCGCATTCTCCGTTTTAAAATATTTGGCTTTCAGTTCCTGCAGTTTTTGTAACGCTTCTAATGTTTTATTCTCACGGGCATTGATAAGAAACATTGAACTCTCACCAGCCTGAAATCTAATTTCCTCTCCACGCTGTAAAGCCTGGTAATTTTTATAAGCTTTTTCCTGCAGGGCTACCTGGCTTTTCAGCGTCATTAATTCGTTGAAGTAGCTTTTTACTTTTGTTTCTACCTGCAATTGTTTCTGGCTTTGCTGCAATTGTGTTTCTGTAATTTTCAATTTAGCAATACGGTATTCACCTCGTCCCTGCGACAGGCGCAGCGGGATGCCAAACGATAAACCATATTGAAAATTATTTTCGAACAAAGGAGTAGTTGCTGTTTTTAATACATCGTATCCCTTGCCCAACTGATTGTAGTGAAAGTTGACGGACGGCAACAGCTCCTGGAATTTTAATTTCTTCTCCACACTTAGCGCATCTAATTTGTAATCATAAATAATTAGTTCGGGATGATTTTTTCTAGCTGCATCTAACAGGTTATTTAAGTCGGGAACAGTGGCTGCTGCAATAGTTGAAAACTGCAGGTCGTCGGCTGGAATAATTCTGGCAGGTAAATTATAAGGTTGTGCAGCAGCCGTCCATAAAAACACAGAAAGCTCCAGCGTACTATTTTGAAAGTAAAGCCATGCCTGGCTTTTCAGTAATTCAAAATTTTGAAGTTGAGTGAATGCTTCCGTTGTATCAATAGCTGGTCTGTCGCCCAGGCGGAAAGCAGTCTTCACCAGTTCAACTCTTTTTTCATTCACGGTTACAGCATCTGTTAATATTTGGTAAACCTGGTATTGCTGTACCCAATCCCAATAGGTAATCATTGCATCGAGCAGCAGGTTATTAAGGATGTTTCTCTTTTCAACAGTTGAAGCGGTGCGAAAGATTTTTGCTGTTTGCAAAGCAGCCCTTCTTTTATCCATCAATAAATTTTTTGCCAACGGCACACTAATGCCCATGTAGCTGGTTTCTCCCTTTGTTTCAACAGGGTCTGTCCGGTTGCCCGATAAGTATTCTAATCCTGCTGATACCTCCACACCAAACCAGGTGGGGATTGAAATTTCCGGACGATTATAATAGTAGTAATCATTGCCATCGAAAGTTTTTTGGGCCATTTTATTTTGAAGCAATGGGTCAAACATTCCTCTGGCAATGGTTACTTCAGCCCTTGATTTTTCAATAAAAATATCCGCCTGTTTTGCCACCGGATGAAACTGTTTTACAAGCGCCATTACCTGCTGCGCCGATAATTTTTTTAATGTGTCCTGCGCTTTAGCAGGCATCCACATTAGTGATGCAGTAAGGAAGATGATATATTTTACAGCATTCATTTTTTCTCCTTTTGCTTTGCCTCTTCTTTTTTATAATAGTCGGGCGGAAAGCCATTGATATTCCGCCACAGCTCATACCACACCGGTACATCTTTTAATAAGGTGATGCCTTGTGCGCCGGCGCCCATTTTTAATTCTTTGGGCCATGGTTTATCGGTAACATTTTCTTTTACCAAAACCCTGAATTTTCCATTGCTACTTACGTTGCTTTCCACTGCTACAATCTCACCACCAAAAGTGCCGGACGATGCTTTGGGCCAGCCACTAAATACTATTGCCGGAAATCCATCGAAGAGGAAACGGACTTGTTGTCCCGGAGCAATCAAAGGCAGGTCGAGCGGCTGCACAAACATTTCGACAGCATACTGAATTTTATCAGGTACTATTTCCGCAATCATATCGCCATCTTTTACGAACTCACCTATACCTGCTTTTTGTGCTTTTATAATTTGCCCGCTTTGCGAAGCCATTATGTAATACATGCCATTGCGTATGTTATAGCCGGCATACTGATTTTCAAGTTTTGCCACATCAGCCTGCCCACTTGCAATTTGTGTTAGCGATTGAAACTGGTCTCCCTGCGCTTTGGCTACCTTCTCCAGGTTCTCCTGTTGCATTGCACTCATTTCAATTTTGGTAATGGTTAAATCCTGCTTGCTGTTAGCCAGCTTATTTTCAGCGCTTATTTTTTTAGCTATTGCATTTTGAAACTGCTGGTTCCTTATTTCTAATTGTGTCAATGAAACAAGCCCGCTGTCGTACATAGCCTTCTGCCTTGCATATTGTTTTGTGCCAATGATGAAATCGTTATTTGCCGCCGCAGCTTCTGCACTGTCGGCTTGAACTTTCAGGTGCAACTGGCTTAGCTTGTTATTTAGCTGGTTTAGCTTTAGCTGAAGTCCCGAATTGATAGCGCCAATTTGCTGGTCTGCTACGCCCACTTTGCTTTTATAATATTCAACAGATAATTGTTTACCGGCGAGTTGTTCTTTTGTTCGTTGTAATAATTGTGGGTCTAAGTATTCTATTTTTACTTCTGTTAATTGAATGAGTGTATCACCGGCTTTTACATAGTCGCCTTCTTTTATGTGCCATTTCATTACCCGTCCGCCTATGATGGTGTTAACCTGTTGCGGACGCTGGTCCTGGTATAAAGTGGTTACGGTTCCTTTTGCCCGAATGTTTTGTGTCCAGGGAAGAAATAAAAAGACAACGAAAACCATCACACATATAAAGAACCAAAGTTTTACCGGGCTGTTTTTATTA
>JANPIA010000451.1:0-8476 GCA_031424735.1 Segetibacter sp. | reverse complement strand
GTTCCGGATTTGTTGCGCACCGGTAACTTCCTTTAACGGATAGGACAGCAGGTTTACATCAGCCTGCTTGATCTGCTCGCCTTTGTAGGTGGCATGCTCGGCGGTTACACCACTACTCATTTTTAAAATGGGTATGTTCTTTTCAACATCTGCCCACTGAGCCGAAGGTTTTTCGCGCAGTATGTTTGCCGCCATGATGGCGTATTGCAAATTGGCTTTAGCGGCTGCGTTTGTAAATGCATTATTGTCTACATTTTCGGCCCACTCATCGGCAGCTACCACATTCTTTATATCATACTTTCCAGGTCCGTTTTTTTCGACTCGGCTTGCCCAGAAATCGGCACATTCTTTTATAACGGGGTACCCTTTTTGTTTTAGCCACGCAGTGTCTTGCGTAACGGCAAAATAGTTCCAGGCGGCAATGGCAACGTCGGCGGTAATATGGTGTTCAAACGGACCGCTCAATGCCCATACCGGCGTTTCCTCGTTACCGGTTCCGGCACTTTCCCAGGGGTACATAGCCCCCTTATAGCCATGGGCAAAAGCATTGTGCTTTGCCTGTGGTAATCGTTCAAACCGGTACTCCACCATGCTTTTAGCCATTTCCGGGTGCAACACCAAAATGGCTGGAAACATCCATAGCTCCGTATCCCAAAACACATGACCGTTGTAACCCAAACCGCTAAGGCCCATGGGTGATGGGCTATAGGAAGTTCCTTCGCGAACAAATGAATACAGGTGATACATGGCTGAACGCACTTCGCGCTGGCTGGCATCGTCGCCTTCTATAATAATATCGCTCTTCCAAAGTTCATCCCATGCTGCGTTGTGAAACTGCATCAGGCGTTTAGTTCCTTCCAGCTTTGCATAGATGACATATCGCTCTGCCTCATTCAGCGGATCGTCGTGCTGCGCTGTGGTAATGGAAGCGCCTGCAATGGCAAAGTGATAGCTTGTGCCAGCTTTTATTTTCTTTTTAAATTTAGAAAGGTGCATATTGATGTCCCACATTTCATGTATCAAGGCAGGCTCGCTACCATGTTGTTCATCAAACAAAAAAGTAGTGGACGATGCAAACGTTAATTTGCCGGTAGGACTTTTAGCCGTAGAGGAAAGCAGGCTCAGCTTTACATGTGGACGATCAATCTCGTTGTAATAGTTCTGCACATCGCGCAGCGCATCCGGGGCTTCCATTACACTTGCCGGTATCACCTCAATATCTTTTTTTGCGGAAATGGTAACATCAACAAAAACACAATAGGGCAGGTGGCGCAAAGCATAATAGGTGTACGATACGGTGGCTTTATCGCTATAATCAAAAGTGGTAGTCAGGTTAGCATGTTTCATATCGAGCACCTGTTTCATGTTGGTTGCATCGGCATTGCCTATTCGCCTGCCATCCACATCCATTATCATATTTACAAGGTTGAAGCTTTGCAGAAAGTTGCTGACGCGGCCCCTGCCGTACTGGTCGTACGCACCGTTGAGCACCACATCCTTACATCGCAATACATTGGACGATGATACAATGCCTATCATGCCGTTGGCAACCGTTACACCATAATAGTCCTGTGGGTTTATTTTGTCGGCCACTATCGTCCATGCATTGGAGGTTTGGGCTTGGGAAGAATTAGATATAAGGAGGAGGAGAGTGGGGAGCAATCGTTTCATAGCAACGCAATTTGTATTAATCGAATGTAAACTTATTAAACTAAAATGGTTAGGTTGGTAGGCCTTTAAAGTTAACTGTTGCCTGTAGCTTGCTAACGGTACTCCATTACAACTAAGAGTATTTCTTTCTGTATAAACAGGTAACCTATACGAAGCCATTGGTCCGTACGATAATTGGAAAACCCATTATTGTTCAAAAATCTTGCAATATTATTTTTAGCCCGATAACAACAAAAAAGCCATCAAAAATCAGCAGCTAATGTTGCTGGCACCAAACCCTATTTCATTTTACTAAACACCCGAAGCCTGTCGTTGTTTACGGCCGCTAATATTTTTACTGCACCTGCCTTATCTTTTATCGTCGTTGCATCCCGCACCTCACCTTTTATAAACAACCCGCTTTCAGCCGGCGAGAGGTAGGTATAGCCCTGGTTGCTTCCTAATAGCACGGTTCCATAATTTGCGTCGAGCCTGCCTGTTTGTGGTTTAAGTCCGTAAAAATTACCAGTAATGTACAGGTCATTTATTCCATCGTTATTGATGTCGTTAATTAAAATATTAAAGGTGGGCGAAAGCTGCGCCATCACGGGTAACGGTGTCATATCGAATCCACCCTTTCCTTTGTTAATAAAAACGCTTGTTCGTGTTTCGGTTACGCTTAGCACGGTTGCTTTATCCAATTGTTCCGGTGTAAAAATTTCGTGGATTGTTTTACCGGCAAATGCAGCGTAGTGCAAAAATTTCTTTTTTACTGATGGAACCACTCCTTCTATTTCGCCTTTTAAATTGTAGGGGTAAGCTTTGCCATCGGTTTTGTAATAAACTGGTATGCATTCCGATTGATCGTTGTTATCAAAGTCGCTTACGTACAGCTTTGCCGGATGATCTTTATCTGCTTTTATATTGGAGTTTAACCCAAAGTTTCCTGCCACCAGGTCGGGTCTGCCATCTTTATTGATATCGGCAACAGTAAGGCAATTCCACCAGCCGGCAGAGTTAGGGACTTCATAGAATCGCACCAGTTTTTCCTTTTGATATTTGAATACCGTAACCGGCATCCAGTCGCCAACCAATACCAGTTCCGGTTTGCCATCGTTATCCAAATCTGCCCACCTTGCATCGGTTACCATGCCGGCTTTTGTTAGGTCGTTAGCGACCGATGAAGTTACATCTGCAAACCTGCCGTTGCCTTCGTTTCTCAGTAAAACACTCGACGGAGGCATTCCGTAATTGCCAGGAATATTTCGTGCGCCGATAAAAATATCCGGCCTGCCATCGTTATCAAAATCGCCCACCCGAATACACGATGCATTGAACGATACTGAAGTCCAGTTTGTATTTCGGGTAAAGTTTCCTTTGCCATCATTTATATATAACCTTGGTTGTAAAAAAGGCGAGCCTGGCAATGCAATGTTTCCACCCGATGCTACCACCAGGTCATTGTCTCCATCGTTATCAGCATCAAAAAATTCTGCGCCTGTGCTTTCATAGGTTTTGTCGGCAATAAATGCCGGTTGTAATTTATAATTGAAATGTCCATCTTTTTGCTGGATAAATATTTTAGCCGTATCGCCGGTTGAACTACCCATGTAAAAATCCTGCAAACCATCACCGTTCACATCGCTTACCGCAAGTTTTGGCCCCTCGGTAGATATGAGTTTTGGTAAAAGCCTTTCCACATCAAAATCTACAAAAGTATTTTCGCGGTGCCGATTGCTACCCGCAAGCAGCCGTTCACCTTCTTCTTTAAAAATTGGTGTCGTTTGTTTTTTATAGATGGTTTCTTTTACCGCATCACTTTGATGACAGGTAATAGTTTGATTGGTTTGCACATTTTTAAAAACCTGTTGTTCTTGATTGGGCCATTGTACTATCAAACTGTCTGCAGTGGTCGTTGTATCCATACCAAAAAGCAATACTGGCTCCGAACTGCTTTGAAAACCGCGTGATGGTTGCTGATGCAGCAGTTGTACCTTGTTTTTTGCATACACCAAAATCTTAGCTCCATAGCCAAGCGTATTGCCTTCATTGCTTTTCAGTACAACTTTTAAAAACCTGTTTTTGTTTTTTTCGGAAGAGGTATTCTTATAAATAAATGCAGTGGTGTCAATGTTGTTTACCACGAGATCAAGATCACCATCATTATCCAGGTCGCCATAAGCGGCGCCGTTGCTGAACGACGGAATTGCGAAACCCAATTGTTCCGACTGCTTTTTAAACAACAGGTTTTGCTGGTTGATGAAGCCATAATTATCAATGGGAACGGAGGGCATCTTTTCAAGAATATCCTGCAGGCCAAACTCGCGGGTGCGTATTTTGCCCATTACATCGGCGTTGTTGAAATAGGAAATAAAATCCTGATCGGTAAGGTCGCGCTTGAGACCATTGGTTACAAACAAGTCTTTATTTCCATCGTTATTAAAATCAAAAAACAACGATCCCCAACTCCACCCGGTGGCATCAACACCAGCCACCTGCGCCACTTCACTAAAGTAACCATCGTTGTTATTTAGCTGAAGTGAGTTGGCTGTAAACTGGTGATGCATGTCAAGCTGGTCTCTTGCATTGGCAACATCATAGTCATCGAACCGCACATTTGTTTTTAAACGGTAATCGCTTTCAGGTAACATCTCGGCAGTAAAAATATCCAGGCTGCCATCGTTGTTTATATCGGCCATATCACAACCCATGGAGCCATTGCTGATATGCCGCATTGCTTCGGTAATTACTTCTTTGAACGTGCCATCGTGCTGGTTGATGTATAAATAATCGCGTTCAAAAAAGTCGTTACAAACATACATATCATCCCAGCCATCATTGTTTACATCGCCTGCTGCTACGCCTAAACCAAAGGCAATTTCTCCACCGTAAATACCAGCCTGCGCACTTACATCGGTAAACTTTCCGTTGTTGTTTTTATACAACCGGTCGCCGTTAACTGCATCCCGGTTATTGCGAAGGTTTCGTTTGTAACCATAGTTGTTAATGGAACTCGGGCTGTTGTTTAATACAAAACAATCCAGGTCATCATCATGATCGTAGTCGAAAAATATAGCTTGCGTGGAGGTGCCTTTATCTGCGAGACCGTATGCTTCTGCTTCTTCCTTAAACGTTCCGTTTTTTTGGTTGATGAATAATTCATTGGAGCGATCGTCGCCCGGTACGATACCGGCATTACAAACATAAATATCCAGCCAACCATCGGCATTGATATCAACAAGGGATACACCCGTATGCCACTTGTGTTTGCTGGCTATGTTTGAAGAAGCAGTAACATTCCGGAACTTGAAGTTGCCCTCGTTAAAATAAACTTTGTTTTCGCCCTGGTTGCTGGTTAAAAAAATATCTGGTTTGCCATCGTTGTTGAGATCGCCGATGGCTGCGCCTCCGCCGTTGTAAAAATTGTGGTAGTTGAGGATGTTCATTTCGGCGTTGTCGCGAACTGTGTTTACAAAGTTTACGCCGGTGTAAGAAGCCGGCAACAGTTTAAATAGCGGGTCTGCCGACACTTCTTTGTTGGGCGATGTGCAATAATGAAACAAAATAGACGTAAGGAAAAAGAAAGAAAAACGACAGGCAACACGATGAAGCATAATAACCTTATTCAGAAATAATAAGCAACAAAATCAAGCAACAAATTACTATTTTTTTATAGGAGGTATCAAAAAAAGGAGCTGTTTCATGAATGGTGACTAGTCAATGGTGAATAGCGAATGGTGAATTTGGGGCATTGAATGTGAAACTAGTTTTGACCTTGCCGTTGGGTTGATAAAACAACAATTGATTATCATCGGAGACCTCAATAACTAATACTCCAATACCCAATGACCTACTCTTACTGATCTTCTTCCCATTTTATAAAGGCAATTGAAAGATTTTATTTTAGATTACGGCTTATGAAAAAATGGTTGATTGCTTTTGCTGCCTTGCTTGCTTTAGTGGTAGCCGGCGCTTATGTTTTTATACCTTCCACCCTTACCGTTTCAAGCATATCGCTGATAAATGCGAATGAGAACGGAACATTTCGTTACCTGTCTGATGAAAGCAAATGGGCTACATGGTGGTATGGTGCTGCCGGCGATTTTACTCATTCCAAAACAGGAACGCCGTTTACCTGCAATGATACCCGCTATACCTTAACCGAGAAGTTGTATAAATCGGTTAAAATAAACATGGTGACAAACGGGAGGAAGGTTGAAAGTATGCTGTTGGTTATTCCGATACATAAAGATTCAGTAGCTGTGCAATGGGAATGTTCTTATACTGTTAGCACAAATCCTTTCACCCGGATAGGTGATTATTATGCTGCAAAAAAAGTAAAGGATTGCATGAGATTAATCCTGGATCGGTATAAAATATTTGCCGAAAAAAAGGAGAACATTTATGGGTTAAGTTTTGAACGAACTACTTTTAAAGACACGTTATTGATCTCTACAAAAGCAGTGTCCGGCAGCTATCCTTCTACCGCGTTCATCAATACATTAGTAAACAGTTTACAAACATACGCTTCAGCCCTTGGGGCAAAGCAAACCAATGCACCCATTTACAACATAACAAAAACTGATAGCCGGTATAATATAATGGTTGCGTTACCCATTGATAAAATGTTGCCTGATTTAAACAATTTTGTGTTTAAGAAAATGATACCGGGAAGTTTTATCGTTTCGACTGTAAAAGGTGGAGAGCATTCTGTAAAGTTAGCCTTGCAGAATGTTCAGCAATATTTTAACGATTACCGGTTAACCTCCATGGCTATCAACTTTCAAATGCTGGTCACCGATAGAATGGCGGAGCCCGATTCGAGCAAATGGATCACTAAACTTTATCAGCCTGTATATTGAGTTTTTAAATAGAACCGGTAGTTGGCGGCAATTGCGTGTCGCATTGAATGTATTGCATACCTACGGCACGCAAAGGATGTTGGCATTTATCGTTCTACCGATTTTAAGTCGCGCTGGCACTGGTAGTGAAAATGTTACCGGGTACGCATTTAATGTATTGTGGATGCAGTGCCTTAGGCACAAAATATTGGTAGAAAAAGTTATGGTTTAAATGCAGCGTGCCGCAGGTACGCCATAGCAAATAAATTGAATGCATTGCATACCTATTCCACACAAATGTTTGCATTTATCGTTCTACCAATTTTAAGTCCCGCTGGCACTTGTGCGTTTTTAAAATATATATCTAAAAAGAATACTGTGCGTTAAAGCTCGATGGTTTCGATTGGGAGTTATTGATTTCGGATGTCTCCATCCCTAAACTGAATAACCATGGCACTATCGTTATTGCGTGCAAGTATAAAAGCTGGTTTTTTATTGATGATGATGTTTTTGATCCGGCGAACCTGCCCTTTTACCTGTAAGCCATTCAGGCTCTCTACTGCTAATGTACCCTTGCCTTTATTGATCAGCAGGCTGCCAAAATCAGCATCGTACCTGCCCATCTGAATATTGTTATCGTAGTAGTTGCCGCCTATTAAAATATCAGGTAAGTTATCGCGATTGGCATCAACAATTACGGCATCTCTAAATGATGTGAGTTGCGCATGCCAGGGCAATGCCTGCAATTTGAAATTCAGATTTCCCTCGTTAAGCAAAATGGCATTCGAAAAATAATTGGCTGTTAATACTGTTGACTGCTCCAGTTTATTTGCGGTAAAAATTTCGTTTATCGATGCTTTTGCAAAATCTTCGGCGTATAAAAATCTCTTCTTTATTACGGGTATTTGTTTTTGCAACTCATCTTTATTGGCAAACGGAATTTCCCTTCCATCAAGATAATAAGTAAGCACCTGTTCCTTTTTACCATTGCCATCAAAGTCGTTATAGTAAAGACGAACAGGTTCTTTTTCGGTTGCCTTTAGCCTGCTGTTCAATCCAAGGTTTCCCGCTATTAAATCCACATCGCCGTCTTTATCTAGGTCAACCGGCGTTATAAAATTCCACCATCCTTTTTTATCGGTCAGCGTTTTTTTGGTAAAGCGGCTTTTTTGGTTGATGAAAGCATAAATGCCATTCCATTCAGTACAAACCAGCAGGTCTTTATCGTTGTCCTTATCTATATCAAACCACAAAGCCTGCGTTACCATACCAATTTCGGATAGCTCCATGCAATACTTTTCTGTTACATTTTTAAAGTGCCCTCTGCCATCGTTTTGCAACAGGTACGATGGTGGTGTTTTTCCATATTCCCAGGGGATAGCCCTGCCGCCTAAAAACAAATCGGTATAGCCATCGCCGTTAAAGTCGTATGGAACAATGCACGACGCGGTTACAAATAAACCCTCAAATGCTTTATCCAGTTTTGTAAAGTTTCCTTTGCCATCATTCAGGTAAACTCTTGGCAATAAGTATTTGTCGGTTCCATAATATTCGTTGCCACCGCTGGCAACAATCAGGTCGGTATGTCCATCTCCATTTACATCTGTAAGCGTTGCATCTGTATCTTCATACACGCTATCTGCTTCAATTGCTGGTTGGGCTGTCTTTATAAATTTTCCATTTTTCTGTTGTGAAAAAATCGCGCTTCTGTATTGTTTAGATGATCCCATGAATACATCTTCCAGTCCATCGTGGTTAATGTCTCCCACTGTTAATGCAGGTCCTTCAGTAGAAACCATGTGGGGTAATAAAGGTTCACGGTCAAACTCGTTAAAGCGATTTTCCGAATGCTTGTATGCAAGTGCGGTAACTTCGGTAATATCGGTTACGGTTGATGTATTGTTTTTAAAAAAGCCTGTTATCTTTTTATAATCAAAAGCAGGCAGTCCTTTACTGTAGGTAAAATTTTCCTTTGTATTACCAGC
>JANPIA010000450.1:0-2922 GCA_031424735.1 Segetibacter sp. | reverse complement strand
AATCGGCAATCGCCTTCATGGAATTTTTGTTGACAATGGCGTGCTACGAAAAGATGAGTTTGAACAGGTTTTAAAAACCTATAAAGAGATTGGGTTAAATGTAAAAGGTGTTGACAAAAAACAATTGTTTTACGATGAGTTGAAAGGTCATTCCGACCCCGAAGCCAAGCGTAAAATTATTGGCAGGTTATTTATTGATGTTTTTCAGGAAGAAGCAACAGCATTAAACGATATAAAGTTTTTAGGGCAGGGCACCATTTACCCGGATGTTATAGAAAGCATTAGCGTACATGGACCTTCGGCAACCATAAAATCGCATCACAATGTGGGTGGGCTTCCCGATAAAATGCACCTCGGTTTAATTGAGCCACTCCGTTCGTTGTTTAAAGATGAGGTACGTAAAGTTGGGCTGGAACTGGGCATTCCTCACGACTCTATTTTTCGTCACCCCTTTCCTGGTCCTGGCTTAGCCATCCGTATTTTGGGTGAGGTTACCAGCGAAAAAGTTGACCTGTTGCAAATGGCAGATCACCTTTATATACAGGCGCTAAAACAACATAAACTTTATTCGCAGGTGTGGCAGGCAGGCGCTATTTTGTTGCCCGTAAAAAGTGTGGGCGTTATGGGCGACGAACGAACTTATGAATATACGATAGCCCTGCGTGCGGTAACATCGGTTGATGGGATGACAGCCGATTGGGCACACCTTCCCTATGAATTCCTGGCTTTTGTTTCAAATGAAATAATCAACAATGTGCGGGGTATAAACCGGGTTGTTTACGACATTAGCAGCAAGCCGCCTGCAACCATTGAATGGGAATAGGCACCAATTTTGATTAATGCACACAAATTATTGCTCCATGAAAAAATGGTACACCGCCACTCCAATTATCCTGATTTTTATAACCCTGCAATTAGCTGCACAAAATGTTGCCAGGCCGGTAAAGGTGGCCGTGTTTGCACCGCTCTATATTGACGATGTATTTGATGGCATAACTTATACTCTGGGTAAAAATAACCTGCCAAAAAACTTATTGCCCGGTTTGGAGTTTTACAATGGGGTAATGATGGCCGCCGATAGCCTTAGCCGCGAAGGCGCATCAGTTGAGATCAGTATTTACGATACCAAGAATACTAACGTGTCTCTCCCTGGCTTATTTAACGGTGGCGAATTAAATAATACCGGAATTTTTATTGCGGCCATTACCAACGCTGCAGAGCTAAAACAATTTGGCGATGAGGCTTTAAAAAGAAACATTCCCCTTATTTCGGCAACTTATCCCAACACTGTCGGTATATCCAACAACCCAAACTTTGTTTTATTAAACTCATCGATCAGAGCGCATGTGGAAGGCATTTATAAATACCTGCAAAAAAACTATAGCACCAATAACATACTAATGGTAAAACGAAAAGGTGCTGTGGAAGATAACCTTAAAACCATCTTTTCTGATTTAAATAAATCAGCAAAAGGTATTGCACTTACAATGGATTGGATTGAACTGAGCGACTCATTTCCTTCAAGACAGATCATTTCCAAATTGGATTCAAACCTAAACAACGTGGTGGTTGTAGCCTCCCCTTCGGAGAAGTTTGGGTTGCAGGTGGTGCGAACATTAAGCGCTAACAAAGCCTATAGAACCACAGCTGTGGGTATGCCAACATGGGATGGAATTAGAGACCTGGACAAATCAGATTGCCGCTATGTAGACGTGGTATATTCCACGCCGTTTTATTACGATCAATCTAACCGTACAGCGAGTCTAATAAAAAAATACCGCGAAAAGTTTCACAGCCGCCCGAGTGATATGGTTTATCGCGGCTATGAGTTGGTGTATCATTTTTCACGACTCTTAATCAAGCATAACGACAAATTGCTGAAGAATTTATCCGACAAGGAATTTACCGCCTTCAGTGAGTTTGATATACAGCCTGTAAAAACCAGGAACGGCATTGATTACTTCGAGAATAAAAAATTGTACTTTATACGAAAGCAGGAAGGAAAGCTGAAAAGCGTGTGGTAAATACTTGCACTCACAAGAAATTGGTTTAGTCCCTGTTTTAACCATCATTGCTTTTTGTTAGTTTGGTATTTAATCATTCACGATGGAAAACATAAAACTTGAAATTGAAGCTGCGTTAAAAATTGGCAGACCTGCACACGATGTTTTTGAAGCCATCGTTGATCCGGTTAAAATGTCGAACTATTTTATAGCAACCAGTACCGGGCGAATGGAAGAAGGCAAAACACTTACCTGGACCTTTCCGGAACTTGATATGCAATTTCCCGTACGCATTGGTAAAATTGAAACCGACACCTACATCAGTTATTACTGGGATGACATGGATGGGAATGAAACCTTTGTTGAATTTAAGCTGGAGCCAAAAGAACAAAACACAACATTTGTATCCATTACTGAAAAAAGCAAAGAACTTAATGAAGCCAATCTTATATGGTTAAAGAAGAATACCGAAGGATGGGCAAACTTTCTTGCATGTTTAAAAGCATACCTGGAGTACGGCATCAACCTGCGAAAAAATGCATTTGATATTTCGCAAATGCCCAAAAAACAATCGGAATAACCCACTATCATTTATCCTCCTTCGCTCCTGCAAATACGCTACTGCATAATTGTTATCAGGTTGATTTAAGATTTTATGTAAACAAATAAAGGTTACGTTCGCTAAAAATCATCCTCCTCAAACATCTACTTAATTTGTTCGCCATGCATAAGATCGTACTGCTCAGTTGTGCATTTATTTTCACAGCCTGTTCAACAGGTTCGTCGCAAAGTCCGCTAAGTTTTAAAACAGAATTACCCAAACAGCTCAGGGAAATTTCTGGAATATCTTCTGTGGGAGGAAGCATTTGGGCAATTACCGATAAGCCTCAAGCAGCGGTATATAAGCTTGATGTAAAAG
>JANPIA010000449.1:0-22623 GCA_031424735.1 Segetibacter sp. | reverse complement strand
CGGTGAAAGGGCCTGTTGACGAATAACGATGCGTTGCATTTTTTGTGGTGAGGCTGGTTGTGTCGTTCGGGTCGCCAAAATTCCAGCGGAAGGAGAATTGGCTTTGCGTGCCATCGGCAATTCCAGAAATGTCTTTGAAAGTTGACATTCCATCAGGCAAACAAACAATGGCGGGCATGGTAAACTCAACGGATGGCAATGGGTGAGCAATCAAAATTTTGCCCTCGGGCTTACTTCTGCAACCGCTGTCTGTAATAACCTGCAACGATGGAAAATAATTACCAGTAACCGCGTAGGTTTTTGTAAATGAATTGGAATTGGCATTGTTGGCAGATGTACCATCATCGAACAACCAATTCCATTGAATAATCTTACCAAAATTAGCAGCGGACGAATCCGTAAAGGTGATCGCATTGCCTTCGCAGGAAGGTTGGCTAAATCCCCAGTTTGCTTTTGGTGATGGCCACACGGTAACATTTTGTGTAGCCGAGTCTTTACAACCTGCAGCATAGGCGGTGTAAACATATTTTATAGGAAATGTGCCTGCACCTGCCAATGTTGGATTGAATATGCCATCAGGAGAAACACCATTTCCGGTAAACACTCCGTTACCAACAACAGCTCCGCCGGAAGCTTCAATAATTTGCCTTGTATCTGCTTCCTGGCAAATACCAGGCATAGCAGTGAAGGTAACTTTGGGGCTGGGGAAAACCTCAATGTTCTTAGTGATCTCGTCAACACAACTACCGCCCGAATAGGCTTTTACTTTAATTTGATAATTTGATTTTACCTGCAAAGCAGGGTATTGGTGTGATAGTATTTTGTTAAGGAAAGGCGAGTTATCGGTTTGTGTAACAGTTGGTGCGTTTACCAGGTCCCAAATTATTTCAAGCTTAGTGATCGATCCGAAATCGACCCCGGAAGTGTTTTCAATGTCCACTTTTACATTACTACACAATGCTTCGTAGTTTAACACATTAAAACCAGCTTTCGGTATAGAACCATTTACGGTAAAGGATTTTACCAAGGTAGTAGAGCAACCATTGAAAGATGTTACCGTTAATGAAACAGGGTAAATACCTGCAGCAGAATATTTATGTACCGGATTTTTTAAAAACGATGTGTTGGGATTGGAAGCGTTTGCATTTGCATCCCCAAAGTTCCAGGCATAGGTGAAGCCACTCTCCGATCCGTCTGCGATATAACTACTATCAGTGAAAGGGGCGAAAGCATCACTTAGGCAAACCTTAGGCAATATAAAATCTACAACGGGTAGCGGGGATATAACGATGTTCTTTTTTACTGTATCATTTTTACAACCGGTGCTTGCCTCTGCAACCAGACTAACAACATAGGTTCCGGTACCCAGGTATGTGTGTGTTACCGGATTGCTGTTTGTAACGATCGTATCCTTTCCATCTCCAAAATTCCATGTCAATTTGGTAAGTGTTCCGCTATTGGCTTTTGAACTGTCGGTAAAAGTGATGCTTTGTTGCTCACATCGTGGTGCGGTAAACCCAAAATTTGCTGAGGGCAACTGGTTAACAATTATTGATTTTTTTACCGTATCAGAGGTGCATCCGGCAGCAGATTTTATAAACAGGGTCACCTGGAAACTTCCACCCGTTGCATATTTTTTTGTGGGGTTTTGAAAGTTGGACGTAGAGCCATCCCCAAAGTTCCAGAACCATTGAGCAACTGAATTGCCAGCAGCAGCGCTGCCATCAACATAACGAACGCTATCCGTTATACACACTACAGGTGGGGCAGTAAAATTGGCTTTGGGTTGGGCAAATATGTTAGAGAAAGTCTTAATCGAATCCTTAATGCAACCATAAAAAGAAGTTGCCTGCAAATTCACGTTAAATGGACCTGCAATTGTGTAAACATGCACCGGGTTTTTTGCGGTGTCCGTTCCGCCATCACCAAAATTCCACAGGTAAGTCATGTTGTTACCGCTGCCATCGTTCACACTGGAAAGGTTGGTAAACTGTGCGATCCCCGATGGAAGACATACACCCGGCATAGTAAAATCAATAACGGGATTAGGGCGCACCGTTAGCTGTTTATTGAACATAACGCTTTTACAACCTGAAGAAGTTTCTACCTGTAACGTTACCGTGTAAATTCCCGCGATATTGTAAACCTGCGTTACAGGTATATTAGCAGTATTGACAACTGTATTTCCATTTCCAAAATTCCAGTACCATTTTACAATGGTAGCGCTTTGTACATACGAGGAATCTGTAAAAGTGACCGTATTGCCTATACAACTATTCAATGGAGCGAGGTACTTCGCATTGGGCTTTGGTGTTATTTCAATCGCTTTTACGGTATCGGCAATGCAGCCAATATCTGTTACAGAAGTGAACTTTATAATATAAATACCGGCTGCTGTAAAAACCTTGAGAGGATTTTTTAACGTGTCTGTAGTATTATCGCCAAAATCCCAATTCCATTTTATAGTTTGCCGTCCCTGTGCACTTGTTGCATCCAACAACGAAACTGTATCAGAAACGCATCCTGAATAGTTGAACTTAAAATCGGCCTGCGGCTTATCAAATACACTAACATCGTAATTGATCTCCTGGATTCCGCTGCAACCATCCGCGGTGGGGTTGTTGGCAATTACTTTTACGGGGTAAGTTCCTATAGCAGAAAAGCTGTAATTGCCGGCCAAATTATAAACGTATAAAGTTCTGCCATCCCGCACAAAACTACTGTCGGGCACTGGTGTATTGTTCACCACATTATTATTGGGTGATAGATTTGGGTTTACATTAAAGTCCCAGGTGAGCGAAGTTGCTTTATAGGGTAAAGTAATAGAAAAATGAAATGGTGTATTCTTACAGGTAGCCGGAAAGTTTACGGTTGCATATTGATTCTGTAATGTTACAAACTGGTACAGGTCTTTTACATTGGTGCCGGCGTTATATCCATACGATTCCACATTACCGTAGCCGTATGCTATGCAAATGAAACCACTGTCGGAAACAATACGGTGAGCGGGATTTATGCCAGTGGATGCAGTTACATCTTCCTGTATATAGGAGTAGTTGGTACCTGGGATGGGGATGGGAGCTGAAGCGGGAGTAGTCCCATCAATTTTAAGTGAGTTAAAAGTATTTGACTTGAAAACGATGTTTAAATAGTGGAAATCAATATTAGTGTTGGGTGGAGTGAGGTCTTTTCGGGCAGACATTACCGTAATATCATTAAGGGTTTGCTCAACTGCATTTAAAATCACCATTTCCGGATCGCTTACATTGCTTCCATCACAACTCATGGTGATCATGTATTGAAATACACAAATAGGTTTATCAGACGTAATAATCTTCGATGTATTATTTCCCTGTGTGTTAAATTCATAAAACCGGTTATTGATTAGTGTTGCTGGCGATAATGGAGTGCCATTAACGGATACAACAGTGGAAGGATCCTGTACAAGTACCCGAAATATATCGTAACCCCTGTTTTTAAAAGGTGCAGTATAATAGGTTTTACCCCACGAAGCGAATGGGAATATCTGCTGATACAGGTTGTCGCCAGAGGTTCCTGAAACACATCCCATGGCCGTCCATGTTGAACCAGAAAAAACAGCCACCGGTTGGCAAGAGGTGGTAGCGGTACCGATTGATTTTATGTGAGACCCTGTAAGGTCCTCATTACTTTGATATTGGTAAACATCTCCCTTTGAAAGACTCACGGTAAATGGAACATTTGCCGGGTGCAAACCATTGGCATCAGCATTAGTGGGCGTTATTTCAACTGTTGTATTATCCAGCGTAGCTACAACTGCCAATTGGCACCTTCGCACCTGGTTAGTTCCGTTGGATTTATAAGTAGATACATAATATTCTTTACCTAAAACATTAGTAGGTATAACAAGTGTGGACCCGGAACGTGCAGAGTTTAGGATGTGCGAGTAAACAACTACAGGTTTATCGGAGGTAATGTGTATTCCTTTTTTAGAACCTATGCCTTCAATCTGGCCATTATAGGCAAGGGAGTTATTTGGGGTAGATGTATTGGTAAGCCTAACCGTAGTAACCTGGTTTGCAATAACGGTAAATGCCACAGAATTACCATTGATATCTACCACGCCCGATGCATTTTGATCGGAGGTAATATAAAGCGCCATTCGTGAAGTAGTACCATCAATATGTCCGGTATAGGCAACCCAAAAATCTTTTCCCTTATTGGAAAAATCCTGCGCAAAGCTGAAATGGAAAATAAGGATCGTTATTGAAAAAATGAACGCTTTTTTAAACATTTCAGTCGGGTTAGGGAATTTGTCAGGCAATTTACATCTTCGACCTGCAAATTGAACGGATGTAAAACCATATAGATGCAGAATGTAGTAGAAATGATGCTTTTGCAAAACCCTAAGCACTTTCCTCAAGCAACCAACGAGCGTGTGGACCCTCGCAGAGCAACAAATCAAGTATGCTTAAATTTTGATTAAACCTTGTCTTCTCCTCAAATACCTGCTGATACCGGGGCTGCCAACCGGGTTGTTGAGGTCGGGAGTTTTTAGGCAACCACTTATTTCGCAAATCTTCAATGCCGGAATTATTGTTCGTTTTATCAAATTGGGATGTAAAAGAAATTTCAACATCGGTGTTAAGCATTTTAAAAATCCCTGAAATAATTGTAAGGTTGAAATGAAATAAGTTATTCGTCTCCTGGAATAATAGCTCATTAATGGTGGTGGCGTAATATTCAAAAAATGGCGCACGGCTATAACATGACAAAATGGTCTTCCAATGTTGGGTACGCCAGGTGAGGTCGGGCAGCATTTCAATGTTTGTGATAGGCGTGTTCTGCTCTCTTCCTTTTCGTAAAGGAATAGATAAAAAAATCACTCCATTGCTTCCTGAAATTGCACACCGGTTCCTAAAACTCATCTTTTGAAAATTTTCACATGCTTCAATTTTTACATGTTTGAGTAGCATTGCTTTTTTTATCCATTCAATACATGGTAAATATTGAATTTCAACCAATAAGCCTATATCGCTTAATTTTTTTTCTAACATCCTATAGTTGTTTATTTTCCAGGATTACCACTACCAATATTTCAACTTTATACCTGCAATTTTTTGACGTTCAAAAATTATAATAAATTGATTATTAACAAATAAAATTCTAAACCGTCTTCTAAACAATCTTTCCTAAATCCAATGGCAAAGCAAAGGAACCATTAAGTATAAAATCTAAAATGATTAGTTCAAAAATACACAATGGTTTTTGTATGAAAATCGCTCCAAATAAATCTTGCCTTACATTGCATCCAAAACCTCTCCTATGCGAATAATTGCGCTTATTACTTTACTATTTACCGTTACATTTTTTTCGTGCAAAAAACCCCAGGGCTTTGATTACAGGGATATGAAAAATTTTAAGATCGAGAATTGGGGATTTGACAAATCGACAGTTTCCATGCAGTTGGTTTACTTCAACCCAAATAACTTAGGGGTAGATCTAAAACACGTTGACTGCGATATTTACATAGACAACAATTACGTGGGAAAATTTTTGCTGGACACGATGATGCATATAGACAGGAAGTCCGAGTTCAGTTTGCCTGCCCGCATGGAAGTAGATATGCGTAACATGTTTAAGAATACCCTTAACGTTCTATTCAGTAAAGAAGTGCTTGTTGGCGCAAAAGGAAATACCCGTGTGGGTAAGGGAGGAATTTTTGTGAACGTGCCATTTAATTATGAAGGACGGCACAAGGTTGATTTATTTTAACCGGCGCATAAAAAAGCCGCAGAATATGCGGCTCGTAAAAAATATCTTTTCTAAAAAGGTGGCATGTGGCAGGGCTTCCCTTTTTTTGGACCGCCGCCGTCCTCATTTCGTTTGCAGGAAGGTGGCAACTTTTTGTAACTGTCATCTTCGGCTTTAATTTCATCTGCATCAAAACCTGCGTTGGCAAAAGCGGTTCTGATGTAATCGGCATTCACCCGGTCGGGCCAATATTGCACCCTTGTAGTTCCGCTCAATAAATTTATCTGCATTTTAATGATGCCCCCTTCTGTTTGAGAGGTTTCCTTTTTCATATAACTCTCCAAACGCACCTTACACTCCCAACAGCGGACATTAGGAGTTTTAATAGTTGCCCATTCAGGCTTTCTGTTTTGCGCCGATAATGTAGTGGAAAAAAGAAAAGCGGTTAATACCAACCAAAGAAGTTTTTTCATAAAGGTTATTGTTGTGTTTTGGTAAAGTTTTCAAATTCCCTGCCAGTTTGCGGGGTTTTCCCTCCACTTATTAAGGAGTTGTTCAGCTTCCGCTTCCACAACACCTTTTTCAATGGCCAGGCGTATTAGCGTTGGATAATTTGTGAGCGATTTATATTTTATTCCGGTTGCTTCAATGGCGGCTGCAGCTTGTCTGAAGCCATAATCAAAAATAGAAACCATTCCAACTACTACCAGGCCGCATGTTTTCAACACTTCTACTACCTGTAAACTGCTTTGTGCCGTGGAAATTAAATCTTCAATAACTACCACTTTCTGTCCAGGCTCAAAGTAGCCTTCCACCTGGTTTCCCATTCCATGCTCCTTAGGTTTTGGGCGAACATAGATATAGGGCAATTTGAGTTGGTCGGAAACCATTGCTCCCCAGGCTATCCCGGCGGTAGCTACACCTGCTAATAGTTCGGCCTCGGCAAAATGTTCAAACACCACATTACACATTTCACTCTTAATAAAATCACGAATGTATGGGAATGATAAAACCCGGCGGTTGTCGCAATATATCGGACTTTTCCAGCCACTTGCCCAGGTGTATGGTTTGCTGGGGTTGAGTTTAACGGCGCCAACCTGCAATAATTTTTCAGCAATTGCTTTTTCGTTCGTCATTTGGCGAAGGTAATGTTTGAGCAATTGAATTTGCAGGCATTTGATGAAGATGGATAGGGAAGTTTATTGTTCCTTTGCCATCTAAAATACTTAGAATGGAAATGCCAAATGAAAAAATTACTGCCGCAGGCGGTATTGTTGAAAATGAAGATAGGGCGATTTTATTACAGTTACGAAAGGGCAAGTGGGATTTGCCAAAAGGCAAGTTAGATGAAGGCGAGACCATACCTGAATGTGCCGTGCGGGAAGTGGAGGAGGAAACCGGCTTACAATACATCGATCTTGGTGAATTAATTGGTGTTACCCACCACCGGTATATAGAAAGGGGAACTGAAATAGATAAAGAAACCCACTGGTATGCGATGAAAGTTTATGGCGAACAGGAGTTGTTTCCGCAGGTGGAAGAGGATATTTTGGAATTGAAATGGGTTAGAGAAGAAGACCTGTCGCCCTATCTTGAAAATTCCTACGATAACATCATAGAGATCATTGAAAAGTATTTTGACAACCATAACCAGATTAACTAAAATGTTGATGATACACCCAAAAAAAAGAGTGCATGTTTGCGGAAACATGCACCCTTTTTACTGCGTTGAATTTATGATTGAAATGCCATGCTTTCCTCGTAAGTTGGTCCATACAAACCAGGCACCTTGTTTCCAGAAGACCGCAAATGAATTACCAATTCGCCACGATGATGATATAAGTGGTTGAAAAGAAATCCGCGCACAACCTGTATCCGTGGCATTACCGGGAAAACGGGTTCTGTTCCGCCCATTACCATTTTCCACTCGCGAAACATGCTTTCATCTGTTGCACGCTGAAGTGCCGAACGTGCGGCCACCAAATTTTCTTCAAACTTCGCAACAATGTTTTCCGCTTTGCTGATGTCACCTTTATCGTATTTATAAGCAGCCATATCCATAACATCTTCATGCAAAGTTGATTCGAACCAATTGTATACTTCGGCTATATGCGAAGCAAGCTGACCGGTAGACCATAAATTTTCAGCAGGTCTGTAACCTAAAGCACTGTCTGGTATCGCCTTTAAAAGTTTGCGTGTGTTTTCCGCTTCGTGTTCAAATTCGCCAATAAGGGATTGTACTATCATAGTGTTGGTTTGAGATTTTAAAAGTAGAAAAGAATAAGATAGAATTTCTTCTTTTTTTATTGGCTTGCATAAATATGTTGAGTCCAGTAGGTCTAAAAACAGGGACTATCAGGGGCAATGTGAACATTCAACCTTAAGCGCAGGAAAAGATTAAAATACACAGACTCAAGTTCTAATTAAACCTCATCTTTTCTCCAAAATCGCTACCGTAATCCGGCTGATACAAACCAACTTTCCTGCTTCTGAAGTTATCCTTATTTCCCAAACATGGGTTGACCTGCCGAGGTGAAGTGGTGTAGCGGTACCTGTAACGAAACCCGATTTTACTGGACTAATATGGTTTGCATTGATCTCTAACCCGACACAAATAAATTTTTCCTGATCAATTACCAACGCTGCACCAATACTACCCAGGGTTTCGGCTAACGCAACGGAGGCGCCGCCATGCAAAATGCCATAAGGCTGTTGGGTTCGATGGTCGACCGGCATTGTAGCTTTAATATAGTTGTCGCCTATTTCTGTAAAGCGAATACCAATATGTTCTCCCATGGTATTTTTACCTAAATCCATCAGGTCGCCTGCACAAACATTTTTATCAAACCAAACAACTTCCATTTTTACTTTTTCAGAGATTGATAAACGACTTCGGGTAAAAACTGGCTAACGTCGCCCCCATTGCGTAAAACATCTCTAACAAGGGTGGAGGCTACAGAAGTATATTTTGGAAGACAGGTAAGGAACACGGTTTCAATCGTAGGATCGAGGCTGCGGTTCATATCGGCAATCGCTTTCTCATATTCAAAATCGCTCACATAGCGGATGCCTCTTAAAATAAAATTTGCACCAATGCTTTTGCAACAATCTGCTGTTAAGCCTTCGTAAATAAGTGCATCTACCCTGCTATCGTTTTTATAAATCTCTTTCACCCATGCAAGGCGTTGCTCATCGGGGAACATGGGCGCTTTGTTTGCATTTTTTCCAATACCGATTACCAGTTTATCAAAAAGTGCGAGTGACCTGTCAATAATATCGGTATGACCCAGCGTTACGGGATCAAACGTTCCGGGGAAAAGGCAAATTCTCATAAAGCAGTTTATTGTGTGGGGTGAATGTAAGTGTATTTAGCGCAGCTTAGTTTTCACGGTTTGCCAGCAGGTATAATACTGCCATCCTAACGGCAACACCATTTTCAACCTGTTGCAGTATGATGCTTTCATTTCCATCGGCCACATCACTGTCTATTTCTACACCACGGTTAATTGGACCGGGATGCATGATGACGATTTTTTTTGAAAGCCCATCCAGCAGTTTGCGGCTGATGCCATAGGCAAGATTGTACTCGCGCAGTGAGGAGAACAGTGGTTGATTTTGTCGCTCCAATTGTATTCGCAACACATTGGCTATATCGCACCATTCTAATGTTTCTTTCAGGTTGTACGAAACATTTACACCCATTGCTTCGCTGATGTATTTGGGTATTAAAGTAGGTGGACCGGCAACGGTTACTTCCGCACCCATTTTTGTGAGCAAATAAATGTTACTGAGGGCAACCCGGCTGTGCATGATATCACCAATGATTGCAACTTTTTTTCCTGCGAGGTCTCCGGTAGCTTCCTGCATAGATAATGCATCGAGCAATGCCTGGGTTGGATGTTCATTAATGCCATCGCCTGCATTAATAATGGCGGCATCAATGTGTTTGGCCAAAAAGTGCGGGGCACCACTGGCACTATGGCGCATCACTACCATATCTACTTTCATGCTGAGTATATTATTCACCGTATCCAGCATGGTCTCGCCTTTTGACACCGACGAGGAGCTGGTAGTGAAGTTAACCACATCGGCACTCAGCCTGCGTTCTGCCAGTTCAAACGAAATGCGGGTGCGGGTTGAATTCTCAAAAAACAAATTAACAATGGTAACATCGCGCAGCGAAGGAACTTTTTTTACAGGCCGTTGCAAAACATCTTTAAATTGACTTGCTGTATCAAGAATTAAACGAATATCCTGCGGGCTGAGCTCGTTAATACCTAAGAGGTGTTTGGTGGATAGTTTCATCTCAGGAGGCGAAATTAATGTAATAGCGTTAAGAATGTTGGCTGGTAAAAAGTGAAACGTCAATGTTAACTATCAGTTTACCTGGCTTGTACCTGACCCCTGTAAATGGCGCCGATAAACCTGGTTACTCCCTTATAATTACCTGCGTGGCAATGTCCTTTTCCTTCCATTGAACAATTACTTTCTGACTGATAAGTGCATCAATTACTTTACCTACATAATCCGGCTGAATGGGTAATTGCCTGCTAAACCTCCGATCTATTAATACACACAATTCAACCTTTGCCGGCCGGCCAAAATCAAGCAGGGCATCTAGCGCCGCACGTATGGTTCTGCCCGTGTACAATACGTCGTCTATTAGTATCACTTTTTTGTTTTCGATGGTAAAGTTGATGTCGGTTTTATTGGCGACGTGCAATTCTCTTCGCACATCATCCCGGTAAAACGTAATATCCAGTTTACCATAACGAATTTTTTGTGCAGGTAAAATTCCGGCAAGTTCTGCAACCAACTTATCACTGAGGTAAACACCGCGCGGCTGCATTCCAATGATGACGGTATCGTTTAATTCCAGGTGGTTTTCCAATACCTGGTGCGCCAAACGTTGGATGGTAAGAGAAATTTGCTGTTCGTTTAAAATTGTCTTCATGAATAAACCAAAAGTAAAAAGTCAAAAATCAAAAACAGAAATTAGTTTAGCATACCATTGATTCATGGGTAGATTATGAAAGCGCTTTAAAAATTACAACGCTATAAATGCGAAGTTTACAGCAGCGCAATAATGGATGAAGGACCAATGTGGAGCCGCATAAATCGTATCTTGAAAACCTAAACAAAAAATTATGAAGCTGGTAACCCTTTGTTTGGCGCTCATGCTGGTTTGTACTTTCTCTGTTCATGCACAAAAAGAGGATACAAAAACTACCACCATCATATTATTGCGTCATGCAGAAAAAGACACTGCCGGGGGTAGCGACCCAAAACTGTCGGCAACAGGATGGGTGCGGGCTAAAACATTAATTGATGTATTTAAAGACATCATTCCGGATGAAATGTATTCGACACCTTATAAACGTACCCAACAAACGTTAATGCAATGGGCAGAACTTTTCGACAAAACCATTAAACCTTATAATTCGCAAAAGCTCGATTCGTTTGCCACGGAACTAAAAGCGATGAAGGGAAAAACGATTGTAGTTGCAGGTCATTCAAACACCACCCCCGCCCTGGTGAATGCGCTACTCGGATCTTCAAAATATTCAACACTGAACGACAGCGTATATAATAAGATTTTTATAGTGACAATAAAAAAGGATGGGATAACGGATAAGATCGTTGAGTATTAATCCACACAAATTATTGTGCTCTCGAACCTGTTTGTGCAGCAGCGCTGCCAAATACCCTCTTTAAAATATCGGTAATTCTTGCAGCGGGGTTGGTCCGTATTTTTTGTTCTTCCAAACCAAGCTGGTAAAAAATGCCATCCATTGCTTTGCCGGTTACATATGCGGGAAGGTCTGTATTTACAGGGTTTGAAGAAAACCGATTGTAAACAGTAAACACATCGTTCCAATATTTTGTAGCGTTAACGTTCTTCAGGGCATTATCAATTACGGGTCGGAACGACTGAGTAAGCGCATCTGTTGTTTTCCTTTTAAAATATTCGGTGGCAGCAAAGTCGCCGCCACGCAAAATGCCAATGGCATCGGTAATGGACATTTGTTTTACTGCGTTTATGAAAATGTTTCCGGCACCCCTTGCGGCATCTTCTGCGGCGCGGTTCATAGCAAGGATCGCTTTATCAACCACACCGCCAAAACCTACACTACGCAAGGTACTTTCAACTTTTTTAGCTTCTTCCGGCATCAACACTTTTATAACGGCATTTTTAAAAAATCCATCAGTGGCCGAAAGCTGCTGCGAACTGTTTTGTGTACCTACGGTTAACGCTTCCTTCAAACCGGCAACAATTTCATAGTTTGAAAGTCCGCCAGTGCCGGTGCTATTTTCAATGCCTTTCAACACCTGCTGCGCAGTTTCACAACTTGTTCCAGTGGTTAATAATACAAAGGCGGCTATAATTATTCTTTTC
Organism: Segetibacter sp.; assembly: GCA_031424735.1. Classification (GTDB taxonomy): domain Bacteria; phylum Bacteroidota; class Bacteroidia; order Chitinophagales; family Chitinophagaceae; genus Segetibacter. The sequence continues at coordinate 10,493 of JANPIA010000449.1, read as the reverse complement.
ATTAGTGAGGTTTTTTTTATTTGAAGAACTTACCGGTTACAAGTTGTTGCCAGCGTGTGCATAGTTGGCAAAAATAGTACCACGTATGTTTACAGGCTGTTTGCCTAACTGCTTAACTTGCCGAAATATTTTTATAAATCAAGTACTTCATGTACAATGAGCAAAGCATTTGGGAGCAGGAAATGAAGGCCGAAATTCGCGATGTTGTTATCGCTGGCGGTGGTTTAGTTGGGCTGTGGTGTGCATACGAGCTTAAGAAAAATCATCCATTACTAGGTATTACTTTAATTGAAAAAGATATAGTCCCTTCCGGTGCATCCACACGGAATGCCGGCTTTACTTGTTTTGGTAGCCCTACCGAAATGTTGCACGATATAGCGTTAATGGGTGCAGATAAAATGTGGGAAGTGGTGGAGATGCGTTTTAAAGGAATTCAAAAAATAAAAAGCTTATTCAGCCAAAACATTGATTACGACAATTGCGGCGGATACGAATGTTTCAGGAAAAAAGATAAGTCGTTTGACGAGCTTAACCATGAAGTGGAAAAGCTGAATAAGGGCTTGAAGCAGGTAACAGGTGATGATAAAACTTTTAAATGGAGCTGCAGTAAGCTGGAGCAATTTGGATTAACCGGTTTTGATTACCTGACCGAAAATAAACTGGAAGGAAGTTTGAACAGCGGTAAGTTGGTGAATGAATTAGCGAACATTATTCAACGGATGGGTGTAAAAATTATACGAGGCGTTGAATTGCTAAGCTGGCAAAACAAAGGTGGCGAACTACTATTGCAAACAAATCAATTTTCTATTAGCTGCCGCAGGTTGATACTTTGCACCAATAGCATTTCGCCAAACAACTTATCGGCTAACAATACCACAGCCACACGCGGACAAGTATTAGTGACCTCCCCCATTGAGGGTCTTCAACTCAATGGCACATTTCATTTTGATGAAGGATACTATTACTTCAGAAATGTAGGCAACAGGGTATTGCTTGGTGGTGCAAGAAACGCTGCTTTCGATGAAGAACAAACATCCATAAATGGTATCAACCAAACTGTTCAAACAAAACTGGAAGAATTTCTACAAAGTCATATTATATCAAACAAAACCTACACCGTTACACATAGGTGGAGCGGCATTATGGCCTTCACCCAAAACAAGCAACCCTGCATAAGTGAAGTGGAAGAAAATGTACTTAGCGTGATAGCCTGCAATGGTATGGGTGTGGCTTTATCACCCATCATTGCAGAAAAAGTTGTTGGGCAGATTACAGGTTAGTTTTAACGGTTATCCAATTGCAACTTCCCTATTTTTGTTTCAACCTAAACATCATGAAATATATTGCGCCATTTGTTGCAGCATTCATCATTACAGCGTGCAACAACAATAAAACAGGTGAGCAAGTAATTGATAGTAACGTAGTGTCTGCACCACCATCTATCAGTTACAATATTGTGAACACCTACCCGCACGATACCACGTCGTTCACTGAAGGATTGCAATTGTATAACAACGAACTTTACGAAAGCACCGGTAATAAAGGTGAAAGCAAATTGCTTAGGGTCGATTTGAAATCGGGGAAGGTAACCCAGGAACTGGCGTTAAACGATGAATACTTTGGTGAGGGATTAACGGTGTTGAGAGATACTATTTACCAAATGACCTGGCAGGAAAAGGTGGGCTTTGTGTACGATGCCAAAACCTTTAAACTCATCAGAACTTTTGTTTTAGACCGCGATGGATGGGGCATGACAACTGATGGACAATATTTAATTACCAGCGACGGCACCAGCAATATCGCTTACCGCGAACCCTCTACTTTCAGAACCATGAAAATTGTAAGTGTGACAGACAACAATGGACCGGTAGGCAACATTAACGAATTAGAATTGGTGAAAGGCTACCTGTATGCCAACATCTGGAATACCAATTACATTGTTCGCATAGACCCTGCCAGTGGCAAGGTGGTGGGCAAGATGGATTTGAGCGGCGTGTTAGAACAGGCTGCCAAACAAACACCTGACCCTAACCGTGGCAACGTTTTGAACGGTATTGCTTACGACTCTGTAAAGAATAGTTTTTTGCTTACTGGCAAATATTGGCCGGTACTGCTTGAAGTAAAATTAAATTGATCAGGAAACCGGGACAAGGACATAGATGACTGAACTGCATTTTTTGCGGTTACGCAATGCAGCGAGGTTCGACAAAAAGCCATTCCGGAAAGCAAGTAAAATATTTCCCATGCCGTGTTGGTATTGTTCGCTCAACATACAGATGTAAAAGCTATCGAACCACATTGGCTTTATAACATCTACTATAAACCCGCTTTTATGCGCCAGCATTTCCATACTGGTTGGCGAGAAGTGGTACAAATGGCGTGGTACATCGTAAGCTGCCCAATGTTTCCCATAAATATCTGCATCCTTGCTGGTATAATTCGGTACGGCAATTATTAAACGTCCGCCCGGTTTAAGTATGCGATGGAATGTTTTAAAGTAACCATGTACATCGTGCACATGCTCCATTACATGCCACATGGTAATTGCGTTGTACGAGTTATCTGGTAATTGGTGAAGGGCATCTAAAGTATCCAGATGCAGCCTGAAATTTTTTAAGGCATTTGCCCTTGCAGTTTCATCCGGCTCAAGCCCGGTTACCTGCCACCCTGCCTTTTGCATGGTATAGGCAAAAGCGCCTACTCCTGCTCCAACATCAAGCAACCTTCCTTCTTTTACATGCGTAGTGTTTTTTACAAGTGCACGCTTACGCCCCAACGTATAATTTCTTACCACATGATACAACCGGTTAATGATGCCTTTTTTAGTATTGCTGTGCGAAACATAATTTGCCGACTGGTAATAGGGTGCAATGGAAGTTTCATCAGGTACATTTTGGGTAAATCTTAATGAACAGTCTGCACACTCCCAAATCTCAAACATTTCATTACTTACTGTATAATCTTTACAAACAAGCGCATTGCTTATAGCAGTGCTACTGCAAGCCGGGCATTGGGTGTAAATAATATTTTGTACCATACGGGCGGCAAAGAAAAGCAAAGAATTCTATAAAAATACCCGTCATTGCCTATCTGTTTTTTCTGTCATTCTTTCTTTCTTTATCTTAACCGCCGAAAGAAACGAAATGAGCATTTCCGGGTTCCGCAAAAAAATAAAACAAGGCAGCTTTTACATTCCCTTTACATTGTATTTTGTACTGTTTTCAATAGCAGCAACCATTGCCTGGAAGTGGTTAAAGAAAGATGCCACACAAACCGACAGTTCCTTCGCCGACATATTTTCGTTACTACTCACTATAGCTGCCATGTTCGGTATTGCCATAACCATGTTAGCATTGTTAACCGTTACGGCTTCGTTTATTTACTTTTTATGGCAGCGGCGTAAACATGGCATCGAGTTTAAAATAGCCGGTGATTTTAGGCAAAGTGAAATACATCAGAAACAAACCGTGCGGCTGTTTTTACAACCTGTTTTCAAACCGCTGTTTGGTTTTATCAAGCTCCGGCTACAGTACGATAAAGAACATTTTTCCGATAAGTTTTCGTTGCTGGAAAATAACAAAAGAACATTTTTTAGTTCAACTATAGAAGGTGTTTACCATTGGCCGCTTCCAGAAATAAAAGAGTATCAAATAGAAAAAGCGATCCTTTATTTCGAAGATGTTTTCCAGTTTTTCAGCATAGCGGTAAACCTTCCGGCTAATACCAATTTCTTTACTCAGCCCTCATCAAAAAGTATAAAAGACCTTCGCGTGTTGCCCCGCAAAACAGAGGAAACCAATACCCGCATTGAAGAGTTGCGAAAGGTGGAAGGAGAATACCTGAACTATAAAAACTTTGAGAACAACGACGATGTTCGCCGCATTGTTTGGAAAATATATGCAAAGAACAAGGAACTGGTAGTAAGGATGCCGGAGGTAATGGACCCATATGCATCCCATATTTACTTGTATACCTCCTTCTTCAGCTCGTATAATTTTTCGGGGAACGCTGTGGTGGAGATTCCATTTCTCAATTACTACAAACAACTCACCTGGACGGTTTACCAAAACCTGGTAAAACAGGGTTTTGAAGTTCGCTATATAACTGATCAGGATGTGGCAAAGCGCAATTTCGCCGACGAGCAGCAAGCTGTTAAGTATAGCATCAGCACCAGTAAATGGCACCAGGATAAAGACCTGAGAACTTATATTAAAACGAGTGATGCTTCCGTGGTGGTTATTTCATCGCTGAGTAATGTTGAACAGGTGCAGGAAATAGTGGAGCGCTATGGAAACGATATTAGTTTCATTTTAATAAAACAAACCGATAGCCTGAAAAAGCAAAATGTGCTGGCATGGGTTCAGTGGCTTTTTGTGCAAAATGAGAAGGATGATATTGAGGTGTATAAGACAAGCTGGAGCCTATCGGCTTTGCGAAACAAGGTAGTGCAGAATGAAAAAAAATTGGAAGAGGTGTTAAAGAAATACCAGCGTACTGAAGCAGGTGTAAAAAGCTGATTGTGTAAAAGGAAACCATTAAGACACAAAGAACACAAAGTTGCACGAAATATACTTTGTGTTTCTTAGAGCCTGTAGTGTCTTCGTGGTTCAAAAAAAAGATAAGTAGAAATGCAGATCGGAAGAATACATAGCTGGAAAAAAGTTACCGCACAAATACTATTGCTGGCATTGCCAACAATAGCGTTGGCGTTTTATTTATTATGGAATGTTAACCAGTATTACGCTGTACTGAAAAACGAATGGTTTACCCAGGGCTGGTACTTCGCCACCGGTATAGTGACCGCTTTGGTTTTTTACGGCTACAGGTTTCGCTTTATAACCACCGCCGCGCTGCTGTTCCTCGTTTATTTTGGCGTGTACAAGTTGCTTGGCAACATCACCGTTGGGGAGTTTGATGCCTTCTTTGTGTCTGTGCAGTTTCTCATCTTCACGTTTCTTTTTTCCACCGCATGGATAGCGGGTTACGGCTTTTCACGATCGCGATACTTCACCGTTTTCTGGTCGGTGTTTTTATTGGCACTGCAAATAGTTGTGGTAAGCAAAACAACGGATATCACTGCTTCGCGGCTGATACTTGCTTTTGCTCCCGTGCTGGTGTATGCGTTTTACATCATCTACACCGCCGAGCTAATTCGCAACATGAACGAAGATGAACCAGGCTTTGCATGGTTTATTACAAAACGGCTCACTGGCTTTATTGCGCTGGCAGGTATTGTACTGTTCAGCTTGTTGTTGCTGTTTCAAAAAGAATTTAAAGAGATAGAAAAAGACTGGGGTGGCGGGCAGGGCAAAAACAACAAAGACAAGGGTGGCAAAGAAAGCATGACCAAACAAAACAAGGATGGTTCTATCAGCAATAAAGATCAGACACGGTTAACAGGTTCGCTTTCAAAGGACAAGCGGCTGGTTTTTGTAGCGCATCTTGATAGTTACTTCCCCGACGGGAAAACGCCCAACCCTTTATATTTTACCTCTACTTATTATACCAAGTTTGATACGCTCACACAAACTTTTGAAACTGATGAGAAGATGCCATTCAACGATCTCTTTACCCCCAATCCGTCAAAAATCCCGCTTTACTTTACAAAGTCCGATTCAACCGTTATAAAAAATACCAATGCTGTACTCAGCCGTAAGGTTGTCTCCACGGATGTTTATAAAGTCATTCTTTCGCCGGATGAATATATTGCGCCGTCTACCGCTTTTTATTGCCAGCCTATACCAGTAGAGAACGAATACAAATCGCAGTTTAAAAGCGCTTACCGCGCAAAAATGTGGGTGAGCGACCTTAACAGCGCCTACTTTATTTATAACCCCGCGGGCAATCAACAGCTACTCGATTTTCAGCAACTGCGTTTTGAAAAACTACGTGAGTCAAACAGCTATAGTGGCATGGATAAAAAGTTCATGGATTATTACACTTTTATGCCGAAGGATGAAGACTACAACCGGATAAGGGAACTTGCGCAACGAATAACAAAAGATGCAAAAACACCGGTAGATAAAATGATCGCCATCCGTGACCACTTTACCAGCAAGGATGAGTTTGATCAACCACTATTTAAATACAGCGACAACCCTGGCGTACCCGGCATACCCAGTGCAAGCAAGCTCAACTATTTTTTGTTTGAGAACCGCAAAGGGTACTGCGCCTATTTTGCAGGCGCCACATTATTTATGCTGCGGTCGCTCGGCATACCATCGCGTATAGCAGCCGGGTTTTTAACGGTAGACAGAAGCAGTAAGAACCCAGGCTGGTATTGGTTTTACGCCGATCAGGCACATGCCTGGGTACAATTGTATTTCAAAGGTTATGGATGGATAGATTTTGACACGACCGTGCCGGATGCCAATACACAGCAATCCCCACAACCAGATGGAACGCCGCCGATGAACACCCAAAAAGCTTACCTGGTTGCCGATGGCACAGCACTAACCGTTGATACAGTTGCCAAACGGGTTAAGATGAAAGTTAGCAAGATGTTGTACCATGATCAGAACTACCCAACCGATCAACCCGCCGACCTGGTGCTGGATGTATCGATTGCCTCGATTACAAAAGATACCGGTGCCGCAAGGTTGAGCGACGTGAAAACCGGTACCAACATTGTTGCCGTTTCGTATGCAGAAGTATTGAAAAATCTGGCTCCAACGGAAATTGACAGTTTTGGTTCGATTGTTAAAAAACTACCGAAACCGGTGCCGATAGATGAGATCAAGATTATGGAAACGGAGCAGGAAAAGAAAGAAAAGAAAGAGCTTGCAGCTAAACAAAGTAAGTCGGTAAATTGGGTGAACATATTATGGATCACCCTCGCCGTCATCGGCGGGTTTATGATTTTACTCTTTTCGCTTCCATGGCTCACCTGGCAATATTTGCATGCTAAAGCCAAAAGCAATAACAGTGTAAGGCAAAAGGCCTACAACATTTATAACGCGTCCATGTATTACCTGAACCAGCTTGGTATGCCGAGAGATTTTAAAAGTCCACAGCAATTTGCGCAGGATACAGATAGCAGGTTCAACTCATCCTTCAATGCGTTCACCAACGTTTATCAAAAGCTGAAATACAGCAGCATCCCGCTTAGTGAAAATGAACAAACATTGGTTAAAAACTTTTACCCTGGCTTCATATCGCAAGTGCGAAAACAAATACCGGACAAAACAAGGTTCAGCCGTTTTTTAAATATTTATAACACCCTGCATTACTTTACAAAACCAAAAATAACCTGAGCATGGAGCAACAAATAGAAATAGACCAGGCCTTGGCCAACATACAGAAATTGGTAGACAATATTGAGACCGTCATTAAAGGAAAGCGTACACAAATACAATTTATATTAACGGCTTTGTTAGCGAAGGGGCACATTCTAATGGAGGATAACCCAGGAACCGGTAAAACCGTAATGGCGAAAACATTGGCGCAAAGCATTTCCGGAAGAAGCAATGAGAGCGGTGTAAACTTCAAGCGTATCCAATTTACACCCGACCTGTTGCCTATGGACCTGATAGGTTCACACATTTTTGATGATGTAAAAAAGGAATTCATCTTTAAAAAAGGTCCGCTGTTTTGCAACGTTTTGCTGGCAGATGAGATCAACCGCGCTTCACCAAAAGTGCAGTCGGCATTGCTGGAGTGTATGGCTGAAAACCAGATCACTATGGGTGAAACAACTTATAAACTGGAGCAATTGTTCTTTACCATCGCCACACAAAACCCTGTGGAGATGGAAGGCACCTATCCCCTGCCTGCAGCGCAACTGGATCGCTTTTTTATAAAAATTATTTTTGGTTATGTTGATGAAGAAACAGAGCTGTCCATCTATAACAATTACCTCGGCATAGCCGATAACCTTAATAATATTCACCAGGTATTGAGCATGGAGGAAATATTGTTTTTGCAAGGCGAAACGGAAAAGGTTTTTGTGCACGAAGAAATTGTAAAAGCGGTAAGAAACATTGTATGGGATACGCGCCGCCACAACGATATTGTTTTAGGTGCCTCTACGCGAAGCGGTATCACATTTCTTAAATGCCTAAAGGCATTCGCTTTGGTAAACCGGCGAACCTTTGTAACCGAAGACGATGTGCAAACCATTACGCCGGCTGTGTTAGACCATCGCCTTATTTACCGTAACAGGGATGCAAAAGCAAAAGCGCTGCTTTCCATTTTAGATAAGGAAATGGACAGGTTGGGTAAGATGAAGATTGCGGAAAGAGCATGAAAAAGTTTGAACCACGAAGACACAGCAGCAGGGAGCCTCACTGAGATTTCCCCTCTTCTTCTCTAAATAAAAAAATGAACCTACCACGAATGAAAAGTGGATTGATACCTAATTGGCTTCCCAAAAAGCCGGTCTTTTTAAAGTGCGTTTTGCATTTCGCTTTATGCGTTTTGCTAACCACCTATTGCGTAAATGTAGATGCTCAAAACAAAGCAGCCCGTTACGAAGTAGATTCCAAACGGGTCGGGGTAAACCCTACCGATAAAGATGCGCTTCCGCGCAGCCGAGAGTTTATCCGTCTAGACAGTACTTATTATGTGGGCTACATGTATGAGGGTTTATATAAGGCTGACAAAAGCAGCGACTACCTGGGTTACCGCAATTCCATTCCCTCTATACGAAAAGCATTTTTACTATTCAACCGCGATTTCGGTAACCAAATGAAAACACTTTTTTCGTCGCCGCAGATGTATATGCAATCGGTAAATAAGTATGCGGATTTTTTACAGATAGCCAACACGCTAAAAGAATGTTACGACAACCTGGAAATGCCCGACAGTGTACTTTGGGTGTTAGATAAAGTAGATAGTTACCGTTTCTCAAAAGACCTTTTGTACACCAGCACCACCCGTGCATGGACGTATCACCGAAATCGTTTTTTTAAAGCGGATAAATTCGGCTTTCTAAAAAACTCCGTGCAGGAAAATGAAAAAGCTGCGTTTCAATATTGCTATGAAGCCTTTGCAAAAATTGAAAACAACCGACCGGTAAACGATGTATGGTTTGGACCCAGCCAGGCGGTGAGCGACCGGCAAAATGTTTATCACTACCTGGCTTTGCTGCATTGCTACAACAAACGTTACGATAGCAGCGAATACTACTACCAGCGTATGGCAACGGCAGGCACAGTATCGTGGAATAACTACGGCAACATGAAACACGAGATCGGAAGTTTCGCCCTCGCTTCAGATTTCATTAACAAAGACAAATACAAGTTTGGTGGTTATAAAATTTTGAAAGAGCCCTATTATTACCTGCCCATGCTGGATGTTTATGGCGGTAAAACAAAACAGGCGCTGAGCACCACGAAAGAAGCCATCGATTTTTCAGGTTCAACACCGGGCTTTGGATGGTACAACTTTGCTTTAGGCAGAAGTTATTTATACGATGGACAATTAGATAGCGCGGAGGTTGCAATAAATAAAGCTGCCGAGTTTAAAGAGCTGCACATTGGCACTACACTTACACAAAGCCAGTACGATTTTACCATCAACATGCTCAGGTTACAATTAATTGAAAGAAAAATGTCGCTGGTAAAATTTAAAAACAGGGGATGGTGGTACTCTCCTACGTCACTTTACAACTTAACTTCTTTAAAAATTGAGAAGATGCTGTTGCAGTATGTTTTGATCAACCAGCTATCAGCAAATCCCGAACGTACCCGAGTGGTATACGATCTGTTTTGCGCCGAGGGCACCACCACGTTTGATGAAGCTACTTACCTGATCAAAGATTTCAGCCCTTCGTATTTCATAAAAAAATACCAGCAATACCAAAAAAACGATACACGGCAAAACCTGTTACGATATTTTCAACTCATCACCTATCAAATGGAATGGTCGAATGGCGATAAGGATGAAGCCATGAAAGGTTACCAGCAAATAATAAAGGAGGTGACATTGGATACGGCAAACGAGAAGCTTTTTCTTGGCAGGTTATATGAAGGTTTATGCCAGGCGCATCACGAGCGGGATAATGAAAAAGACTTCGACTTTTACGCCAATACTTTATTTGATGAGTATCCACAATTGATTCCCTTCTCTGGCTTAAAAACAAAAATGCGACTCACTACCGGTGGTGTAAGCGACGACAATACTGCTAAAGTTTTAAAGGAACTAAAACGATGCAACATCAACTGGACAAGCGCTGGCAATGTACCAACCGCTTCCATTAACTTTATAAAGCGCGGTGAGAAATATGAAGGCACCATTACCATTACATCCAGCGGGGGGAAAACGTTGGTTAATAACGGTAAAATAATTTTTAAAGAAACGGAAGGTGCAGGTACCGAAATAGCCCTTCGTTGTTTTGGAAAAAGTGGTCCGCTGGTATACGAAGCAACACCTTAATGTCACCCTCCGTTAGTATTTACAGTACGTTTTCAATTCAGTTGAACTGATTTACCGTCGCTTTTTATGGGTGCTTTCGCCGCCACCACTCATGCATTTTTTTTTTGGTTTTGAAAAAA
>JANPIA010000448.1:0-2367 GCA_031424735.1 Segetibacter sp. | reverse complement strand
CCTCTGTATCCCCTGTCAACATACACTTCTCTTGCTTGCTGTTCATTCAGTCTTTCATACTGTTCAAGCACTTCGGGTAAAGTCTTTGAGTCGTGCATTGTTTGTGTAAAGTTTATGGCTCCTTTTATGATACCTGTCTGCTGATCGAGCAGAATAGATACCTTACTTCCAAACTCAAACTTCTTATGTTCCTTTCCCTTTGAATAACATTTTACATCCGGCTCGTGAAGACTATAAACCTTATTGCTATCCTCTCTTTTTTGCGACAATACTTTTTGAAAAAGTTTAAGATCAGTTACGTGTACGCCAAGCCTTTCCAGTGGTAGCTTTCGTGCAATATCTCTTACCAGTCTGCCTGCTATTGTCTTTATTCTTCTACTTGCTTTCCTGGCTGCTTTAGCTCCGTATTTTGTTTTTTTTAAACGCTGCTGAACACTTAGCTTCTTTACAATTTGTGTGTAGGATTGACGCAAGTCTACACCTTCTTTATCTGCAATAATCCAACATTTCTTTATTATCTTTTTGTACAACTTATCATCCGTGGGATAGGTAATATTTTTTTCCTGAACAGTTGTATCTACACTAACCACAGCGCCATCATTATTACTGTTATCGTCTTTGTTGATGCGTATACTTTCTTTCAATATTCGTTCCATTCCTTCTTTCCCAATTCTTTGCCTGAAAGCAACAAGCTCGGTTGGTACACAAGGTATTTTCGGTTGAAAGGTTTGCTCGCCACCAAAGTATTGAAAGTAGATATTTTCAGCCCATTGATCAACCAGGTTTTCATCACTCAGGTTGCGCAGATACTTTAAAATTAAAAGAGAAACCATTAACCTGATGGGTTTGGCAGGCTTACCCATATTCTCGCTGTAGTGCTTCTTAAAGCTTTCGTCAAACACACTCCAATCAATGGTGTTAGCAAGCTTGAATAAAGGATGTTTCTGATCGATCAGCGATTCAATAGCATTGAATAAACCAATCTGACTGGTGACTTTTGGCTTTGGTAGCATAAAGTAATTTGCAAGCTTTTTTGCTTTTATGCAAATTTTCTGGCAGGCATTCTAATACTAAAAAAATAAGTCCAATAGGCAAAATCAGCAAATATGACTTTTTGAGGGCCGACTACATAGTGTGCTGCAATCGGGATAAAAATCTCGGCCAATTAACAGGAGCGACCGCCTTTAAACAGGTACCATCATCTTTTGTACAATCTCTAATTCCAACTCTTTTTCCAGGCCTGCCGTTTCAAAGCCAAGGTAGGTAGTCAACCATTGATTGAAGTGGGCGCCAACAACGGGCCTGGTGTATACATTGCAGAATATCGCAGGGAAGTGAAAGGTTAGCCATCCTATTGCAAACCTGATCTTGTGCTGGAAATCAAGATCTACACACTTTTGATGGTGGGGTAAATCAGGTCACTTTTCAGAAATTTATACCAAATTCTATTGTAGCTGATTCATGAATAACAGTATACTTCGTAACATATGCTCCGTTTTTTCCTTTTGTTTTATCTCAACAAATAACCTTCAGTTAAAAAAATCCTGTTATAAAAAGGATGGTACGCCGATCCGGAGGCAGTAATTTTTGACAATCGATACTGGGTATACCCTACCTATTCTGCAAGATTTGAAAAACAAATGTTCCTGGATGCTTTTTCTTCAACCGATATGGCTACATGGAAAAAGCACTCACACATAGTAAACACATCCCAAATAAAATGGGCTGGAATGGCCATGTGGGCTCCCGCCGTTGTCAAGAAAGATGAACAGTATTTCCTTTTTTTCAGCTAATGATATTAAAAGTAAGCTACGCAGCGGGCAGGCAGACGACACATCAGGTGGCATAGGCATAACTGTTGCCGATCATCCCGGCGGCCCCTTCAAAGATTACCTGGGCAAACCGCTGATAAATAAGTTTTACAACAATGCCCAACCAATTGACGAATATGTTTTCAAGGATAAAGACGGTCAATATTATATCTTCTACGGTGGGTGGGGTAGATGCAACCTAGGAAAGTTAAGAGAAGACTTCACGGGCTTGGTCCCTTTTTCTGACAGCAGTTTGATGAAAGAAATTACTCCTGAAGGATATGTGGAGGGACTGACTATGTTCCTCAGAAACGGGAAATATTATTTGATGTGGTCGGAAGTATGTTGAACAAATGGGACCTGTAAAGTCGCGTATGCTATTTCGGATAATGTACTGGGTCCTTTCAAAAGAAAGGCTACCATATTGGAAGCGGATGAGCGTATTGCCACAGGCGCCGGGCATCATTCAGCCATCAATATACCTGGTACGGATGAATGGTATATTGTGTACCACCGCCGGCCCATCCCCAATCTTGATCGCGACCATAGGGTTGTG
>JANPIA010000447.1:0-3843 GCA_031424735.1 Segetibacter sp. | reverse complement strand
AGCCGCCGGTGTAACTTTTAAAGAGACACATAAAATCAATGCACAAAGCGGCTCTTTCCGTACACAGGCATACAACTGGACTAATGTAGTAAGAACTGCTTTAAAAAATGCAGATGGCACCATCCATTTGGATGAGGTATTGATCCGCTTTTCAGACGAGGCAAGTGTTGCTAAAACTTATACCAACGCATGGGACGCCGCATCGTTAAATGAAGGTGGAAATGTGATCGTGTCTTTCAAAGATGCCAATCGTTTGGCTATCCAAACCCGCCCGTTAAACTTTATAAACGATACGGTTAAGCTGGGCATCACTATTAACACCAGCGGCAGCTATCGTTTAGCGTTTAGTGAGTTCGATCAGTTCACCACTGCATCCATCATTGTGTTGCGGGATAAGTTTTTAAACACCGAACAAAACATTCGCAGCAACGATAGCTACCTGTTCAGTGTTACCTCCGATGCATTGAGCAAAGGCGATAACCGTTTTGAAATTGTTTTCAGAAGCAGCACTGCTTTACCCGTTAGCTATATCGGCATCACCGCTAAAAACAAAGGAGCGAACGAAGTGGAGGTTAGCTGGCAGCTACCATCGGAAACCGACATGAAAAATTATGTGATTGAAAGAAGCGCCGATGGAAGAACTTTTGATGCACGTGGTTCCTTAAACAGCCGCGGTAATAGTGTTACAACGGAGAGTTACACTTACACCGATGCCCCAAGGTTAAGTGGTAACAGCTTTTACCGTGTAAAAGCCACCGACAAAGCAGGTCGCACAAATTACAGCCCTGTGGTTAAAGTGAATATCAATAAGAACCAGGTGAGCGTTGCCTTGTATCCCAACCCTGTTACAGATAAACTGAACCTTGTATTGCAAAACCTGGAAGGGAAGTACACGATAAAGATCAACTCGCTGGAAGGTAAAACGCTGCAAACCTTTACCGGTAGTTTAACCGGGGGAAATATAGTTAGTGTGAATGCGCAAGGTTTATCAAGCGGTGTTTACATACTGGATATAACCGATAGCAAAGGCAACAGGATCATCGAAAAAATGGTGAAACAATAAATGCATAGTTGCTTTGTAAATCATCAATCACTCATCAATAAAATTCACCCCAAATGACTACAATAATAAATATCCTGAAAGCTATTAATAGCAATAAAATCTTTTTCCTGATATTATTTATGCTATTGCTAATCACGGCACCCGTATTGGCACAAGGTGACGATTTTGATAATCCCGGTGCGACCGATGCACCGCTTGATGGCGGGTTAAGCCTGCTTGTAGCTGCGGGTATAGCATATGGTTCTAAACGTGCGTATGATAAAAGAAAGAAAGAGAAGGAAACGATGAATGATAAATGAGGAATTTTGAGTTGAGAGTTATGAATTATGAGTTTGGTAAGAATAAAAACAGCGGCTGCTTTTTGAAGTAGCCGCTGTTTAGTTTTAATGTATCAACTTACTGCTCTGCTTTTCCTATGCGATAAACTCCTGTTTTTCTCTGCGGTTAGTTTTACACTGGTAGTAGATGGTGTTCTGTTCTTTTTTGCTTGTCCAAAAAAGAACCAAAAAAAGACAGTCACCAATGAAAACAGCCCATTGGTGACGGGGTATTTCAATAGGGCTTTTGTGCTTGGTGGTGAAGTGCAGTAGAACTTTTAGTTAACGTGTAAGCGCTGCGTTTCCATTGCGAAAAACTCCTGTATTTCTCTGCGGTAAAAAATGGTTGTTATCGTAACCGATCCAAACTTTTTATCAACCGCTGATCTTTATAAATTCCCCTGATTGCCAGCAGTAAAAACAGCGGAACAGCAAACACAAAAATAGAAGTGAGTGTGAAGCTGCCATTCTCAAAATTTTTTATTTCCAATATATACAATGCAATATTGGCAAGAGATACCAGCAATGTAACCAACACAAGCCGCAGCTGGGTTTTACGGTCTTTGTAAAGAAAAATACTGATGAGTGCGCCTAACCCCGCAGCCACCGACAATATCAACAAATACAAGGGTGCAGTTTTACCGGTCAGTTCCAAAAAGGCGGGCTGCCCGTTCAGCAAACGGTTGCCGCTGTAAAACGAAAACTGTATCGTTAAAAATGCGCAAATGGTCGCCAGTAAAAGCCAGAAGGATTGTATGCGTTGTATCATGTTTGAGTGTTGACTTGTTGATTAGTTGATAGGTTGAGTTGTTTCAACTTCCTCACCCCATCTCCGGGTAAAGCGAAAACTGTTGCATAAACTCGTTAACCTGTTTGCGAACGGTTGTAAGTGTGTTTTCATCATCCGCATTCATCAGCACATTGTCAATTGCGTTTACTACAAACTGCATATGTTCTTCCTTCATACCACGCGTAGTAATAGCGGGAACACCTACCCGGATACCGCTGGTAACAAACGCACTTTTATCATCGTAAGGCACCATGTTTTTATTGATGGTGATATCTGCCACGCCTAATACCTGCTCTGCTTTTTTACCACTGATGTTTTTATTGCGAAGGTCAATCAGCATAAGGTGGTTATCGGTTCCGCCGCTGATGATCTTATACTCTTTATCTGTAAAAGCTTTTGCCATCGCCTGTGAATTGCTGATGATCTGTTTGGCATAATCGGTGAACTCGTCGGTTAATATTTCGCCGAAGGCAATTGCCTTTGCAGCGATAACGTGTTCCAATGGTCCGCCTTGTGTGCCGGGGAATACAGCCATGTCTATCAGGTTGCTCATCATGCGCACATTTCCTTTCGGGTCTTTCAAGCCAAACGGGTTTTCGAAGTCTTTTTTCATCAAAATAACCCCACCGCGTGGCCCACGTAATGTTTTATGCGTGGTTGATGTTACGAAATGGCAATGATCAAAAGGAGAGCTGAGGAGGTTTTTGGCGATGAGACCTGCGGGATGCGCCATATCGCAATAAACAAAAGCACCCACTTCATCGGCTACTTTTCTTATACGTGCATAATCCCAATCGCGGCTGTAAGCGCTGGCTCCGCAGATGATAAGTTTTGGTTTAACGCTTCGTGCTTTTTCTTCCAGCATCTCATAATCTACCAGCCCTTCTTCTCTGGTAACACCATAAAAATGCGGCTTGTATAATTTACCACTGAAGTTAACGGCGCTGCCATGTGTAAGGTGTCCGCCCATGCTAAGGTCCAAACCCAAAATATCGTCGCCAGGTTGCAGGATGGCGAGCATGAGCGCTGCATTTGCCTGTGCCCCGCTATGGGGTTGAACATTGGCATAATCGCAATTGAATATTTGTTTCAGCCTGTCGATGGCCAGTTGCTCGGTTTGGTCAACAATTTCGCAGCCGCCATAATAGCGCTTGCCCGGGTAACCTTCAGCATATTTATTGGTCATCACATTACCCATTGCCTGCATAACCTGCAGGCTGGTAAAATTTTCTGAGGCTATCAGTTCAAGTCCGTGGCGCTGGCGTTCCAGTTCCTTTTGTATGAGGTCGAAAACAACCTGATCTCTTTGCATTAGCTGGTATTTGCGGCAAAAATAAACTTAAAAAGTGCAGATTACTTTGCTGAAAGTTGAAAATAGTTTTAACGCCAGTTGTATGTCGGAATATTGTTTTCAAGGAGCAATGGTTGTGTATTTACCCTTCGAGCAGAATGATTCTACTTTACAAATTCACTAAGCAAATGGCAATTGACAGGGCACGCCGTTGCAGCGATTGGCTGTTTACATTCGATTTATCAGTAATTTTTGTTTGCCCATAACAACGGTCAAACTTTTTTAATCAGCATACAACCATAAAAATTCTATTTTCACACTCCCTTAAAACCAACGATTTGCTAAGATGACATGCGATGTGAAGTAGGAATATTAGTGTAAA
>JANPIA010000446.1:0-1869 GCA_031424735.1 Segetibacter sp. | reverse complement strand
CAAGCTCCCGGGCAAGCCTTATCCCCAGTACGCCTTCTTTGTTGTCTTTAAACGAAACATCCTGGTTTATTGCCGTAAGGGTAGTTTTTCTCAAAATAGTTCTGTCATTTTCATCGCCGCTAAAAACGAAGGTTGTCCTTTCCTTCAGCATTACGCTACCATCTGGTTTTTGCCATTCACATTCTACTTCAAGCTCGCCTTTGTCGTCACCATTTTCAACACGCACAACGCGACTATGCCTGATGGTACCAAATGGTCCTGCATGGCCTTCAACTTCATTTGAGTTGTTCCAAAAGTCATGGCCGTTCACATCGCCATAATTAAACCACATGCCTACGTGGTGTGGGTGATCAACCCGCTCACCAGGTCGGGGATCCATTGGCCATCCACGTGTAATAAAATTGCCATCTGCCGTTTGTATCGGGTACAACACTGGTTTCTTTAGCGCATCAGGATAGATGTATGCTGTAAAAGGTTTGCCGTCTATACTAACATCTACTCTTTTGCTGGCTTTGTTTTCAATTATAGTGACACGTTTAGAAGCTGTACCTGCCACCGCTTTGCAACCCAAATACGACAATACGCAAGTGCCTAATAGCAGGCATAATACACCAGGAAGCAAATTTTTCATATGGCAGAGATTTGTGATTATTTGTAGCCTAATATACCAATAAGCTTTACACGATGATGGCTGTAAAACAAAAACTCCTCCTGAATAAGGAGGAGCTAGAACTATTTTTAAGTATGTGTGAGATTATGCTTTGGAAGAAATAAGAATTAAACAGTAGCCAACACAGTAACTCCACCTTTGACTTTCTGGTTCAGCTGCACATTTATGGTGGTACCAACCGGTAACAAAACATCAACCCTGCTTCCAAACTTTATAAAACCCATTTCTGCGTTTTGAACGACTACGCTATCTACTTTCAAATAATTGACTATTCGCTTGGCGAGGGCGCCTGCGATTTGCTTTACCAGAATTTCAATCTTATCATTTTTCAGCACCACGCTATAGCGTTCATTTTCTGTAGATGATTTTGGATGCCAGGCAACAAGGTATTTGCCTTTGTGGTATTTGCTATACAGCACTTCGCCGCTTATTGGGCACCTGTTTACATGCACGTTGGCAGGGCTCATAAATATGCTAACCTGCAGGCGTTTGTCTTTAAAATATTCTACATCGGTCACTTCTTCTATTACCACCACTTTACCATCAGCAGGACAAATTATTTGGTGCTCCCCTGCGGTATGGGACCGGCTTGGTATTCTAAAAAATGACAGGATGAAGAAGAATAAAATGACAGAAGTCCACAGGATTATTTGAGCCGCAATGGGGTACTGGTTGCTTATAAACGCGAAGGATAGAATATTGAGCACACCAAAAACCAGTGCTGTTATACCAATACTCTTATACCCTTCCTTATGAATGATCATTGTGTGAGGTTGTGCTGGCAAATATATGGAGATACAAGGTTAAGTAGGTGGCGGAAGCCTTTGCTTTTATACAATCAAACGCTTGTTTTACAAAGGAGATGAAACATTAAATAAGGAAAACGCCCGGATTGTTTAATTACTGATTTAAGGGCTTTATCCTGCATCAGCTAAAATAGTTAAGGGCCAACTTTACATACAACCAAACAAATGGCGTAGCCAGCAATAAGCTATCAAACCGATCGAGAAATCCACCATGGCCGGGCATGAAACTACCACTGTCTTTTACCCCGGCAAGGCGTTTTAGTTTGCTTTCCAGCAGGTCACCAAAAGTTCCTACGATTGCTGTAATAGCTGAAATAACAATCAGCGAAATGTAATCGGTTAGACTAAATGCAAAATACCCAAGCAGGGTAATGGTAACTATACAAAGCAGTG
>JANPIA010000445.1:0-6954 GCA_031424735.1 Segetibacter sp. | reverse complement strand
TATAAAGCCTTTTTTAAAATCCTTTATCACTTCCTGCTTACGGCTTAGCTGCCGTGCCAGGTACATAAATAGAGCAAGCTTGGCAAGGTCACTTGTTTGAATGGTCATGCGAATAACCGGCAACATGATCCAACGGCTGCCATCATTAATTTTTGCACCAAAGAATAGGGTAAACACCAACAATGGAATGGAAGCAAGAAATAAATACAATGCTATGCGCGAATACAAGGTGTAGTTAATGCGGTGAGCAAAATAAATAACGATCAGCCCAAGAACGATAAATGCAAACTGTTTAAAAAGATAAACCTCCGTGTTTCCTTTATACATTTTGTACGCCAGCGAACCCGTTGCACTATACACCACCAACAACGAAGTAATAGCGAGCAGCGTAACGATACCCCAAATGTACCGGTCGCCACGCGTACGTTTCAACAAGCCACCACCAAGGGTTTCAACCGATGGCATGTCAGAAAACTTTATGTCTTTTATGTTGTTCATAACCTCACCCTCGTTCCCTCTCTACGCTGTGGAGAGGGAGGTCGGGCATTTCTTTTATTTCAACTTTAGTATTGACCGCATTTAACTTCACAACCTCGTTCAACACATCATTCAATTATCATTTATCATTCATCGCATATAATTCATAACTCTTTCACCGCTTCTTTAAACTTCCTCCCCCTCTCTTCATAATTTTTAAAATGATCGAAACTTGCACAGGCTGGACTTAGCAAAACCGCATCGCCTTTCGTGGCTAACTGGAATGAATATTTTACGGCATCTACCGCATTGTTTGTATCCACTATGGTGGGCACTATGTTTTTGAAAAAGGAGTGGATCTTTTTATTGTCCAATCCCATGCAAACAATCGCTTTCACTTTTTCTTTTACCAGCTCTTCCAAAATTGAATAGTCGTTGCCCTTATCTATACCACCCAATATCAGAACGATCTTTTTATTTAGACTTTCCAAAGCATACCAGGTGCTGTTTACATTGGTGGCTTTGCTATCGTTGATAAACTCAACCCCGCGAACAGTGGCAACATGCTCGGAGCGATGCTCAAGGCTTTCGAAAGTTTTAACGGACTCTCTTATCTTCTCCTTTCGTATACCCAGTGTGGAGGTTGCAATACCCGCTGCCATAGTGTTGTGTTGATTGTGTTTGCCTTTCAGGGCAAAATCATAAATGCTCATACTTACTCTTTCCTCCTGGATCCGTAGCATCATCTGGTCTGCTTTAATGTATCCGCCTTTTTTTACTTCTTGTTTCATACTGAATGGCAGTTGGGTTGGTATTATGGTTAGTAATTGAATATGGTTCATGATCACCTCGTCATCCAAACAATAAATGAAATAATCGTTCGCTGTCTGGTTTTGAATGATCCTGAACTTGCTGTTTATATAGTTTTCAAACTTGTAATCGTATCGATCTAAATGGTCTTCTGTTATGTTCAGTAACACGGCTATGTCCGGTCTGAAATCAACTATATCATCCAGTTGAAAAGAACTGATTTCTGCAACGTACAATGGCTTTGGATCTTCCGCCACCTGCCGTGCAAACGAAAACCCGATGTTGCCAACCAAAGCGCAATCCATTTCTGCATGTTTGCAAATATGGTAGATGAGCGATGTGGTAGTGCTTTTGCCATTGCTGCCTGTGATCGCCACAATTTTACTATCGCCTTTATACCGGTATGCAAATTCTATTTCACTGATCACCCGTATGCCTTTCGCTCTTACCTTTTTCACCATTTCATTCTTCTCTGGTATTCCTGGACTTTTTACTACCTCGTTTGCCGAAAGCACTATCTCTTCCGAGTGCCCGCCTTCTTCAAAATTTATATCGTTGTCAATGAGCTCTTGTTTAAACTTAGCCGGTATCGCACCTGCATCGCTTACAAATACATTGTACCCTTTTTGTTTGCCAAGCAATGCAGCACCTACGCCACTTTCACCACTTCCTAAAATCACTAACCCACGCTCCTCCGCAGCTCCTGGTGAGCTTTTATTCAACCCAATATTTTTAGATTCCTCCATTAATTGCACCTTATTTCTTTTCTCTTTTTCACTTTAGGGATGCAGCTTTTTTTGTAACCAGCATTACCTATCTGATCAACTTCGTTGTGTCACCCACTTGTACTTTTGGCTCTTTAGTCGTCTGCCTTACCCTTGCTCCCTCTCCAAGGGAGAGGGAGGTCAGGCATCAGCATGCAATCGTCTTTTGCTTCTTACACTTTAGCTGTTGATCCATTTACCATTTTAAATATTCTTACCGTCTTTCATCTTTTACTCATTCAACTTGTAGGTCTATATACTCTCAATTCATTAATACCCAAATTCGAATATTACTACTGCACTCCTTTCATTCCTCTATTACCTGATCTTCAAACTCATGATGCCCACCACCACGCACAGGATCGTTACGATCCAAAAACGAACAGCAATTTTACTTTCGTGGTAGCCCATTTTCTGGTAGTGATGATGGAGCGGGCTCATCTTAAATATTCGCCTCCCTTCGCCATACTTTCTTTTGGTGTATTTGAAATAACTCACTTGTATCATCACGCTTAAATTCTCCACCAGAAACACAAAGCATATAATGGGTATCAGTAACTCTTTTCGCACAATGAAAGCTAGCGCTGCTATAATACCACCCAATGCTAAACTGCCTGTATCGCCCATGAAAACCTGTGCAGGAAAAGCGTTGTACCACAAAAACCCTACACATGCCCCAATAAAAGCTGCTATAAATATGCTCAGCTCATCCAGGTTTGGAATGAACATGATGTTGAGATATTCAGCCATCCTGATGTTGCCGCTTACATAAGCGAATATGCCCAGGCATATACCAATCACCGCGGAAACCCCCGTAGCCAATCCATCCAATCCATCCGTTAAGTTCGATCCGTTGGATACAGCGGTGATAATAAATATCACGATCAGTATATACAGCACCCATGTATAACCTCTTAAACTTTCGGGCAACAACCTGCTATAGTTAAACTCGTGGTTCTTTACAAAGGGTATGGTGGTAATAGGTGTTTGCACAATAACATAACGATGTTCCTTGCCATTGATCTGCCGTACTTTTTCATCCTTCAATCGTTCCCCTATCCGCATGTTATCCGATGTTGTTTGGGAAATAATTTCCCGTTCGACCGTTACGCTGGGACTGAAATACAACGTAGCTCCTACAATAATTCCCAGCCCTACCTGCCCTAAGATTTTAAACTTGCCCGCCAAACCATCTGCATCCGTTTTTTTATAGCTGATGTTTTTTTCTCTTGCAATCCTCTTTGCTCTTAGTTTGAAATAGTCATCAATAAAACCGATCACTCCCAGCCAAACCGTACTTAGCAACATTAACCGCACATAGGTTTTCTCGAGGTTTGCAAACAGGAGTGTTGGAATGAGGATCGCAAGCAGGATAATGATGCCGCCCATGGTTGGCGTTCCTTTCTTTTCTTTCTCTCCTTCCAAACCCAGGTCTCTAACTGCTTCCCCAATTTGCTTTCTCCTCAAATAATTGATCAGCCTTTTTCCATACACTGTGGTAATGATCAGTGATAACAAAACTGCCAGCAACAACCGAAAGCTGATGAACTGCAGCAGCCCGCTTCCGGGAAACTTCAGTCCTTCTCTCGTCATCCATTCGTAAAGGTTGTACAGCATAAGCAGTCAATGGTCAATTGTCAATGTTCAGTGGTCAATTGTCAGTGGTTAGTCTTTTATTTCCCTAACTCGTCAAACATTTCCTGTAATATTTTTTTATCATCAAAAGGATTCTTTACGCCTTTTATCTCCTGGTATTTCTCATGTCCCTTGCCTGCCACCAATACAATATCATCGGCTTTAGCAAAACTCACAGCGGTTTTAATGGCTTCCTTTCTATCGGCGATTGAAACAGATTTTCGTTTACCCGCGCTACCCAAATTGGTTTGCATATCCTCCAGTATTTGCTGCGGATCTTCGCTGCGCGGATTGTCGCTGGTAAAAATCACACGGTCACTTAACAGGCAGGCAACCTCTGCCATCACAGGTCTTTTCGTTTTATCCCTGTCGCCGCCGCAACCCACCACTGTTATCACCTGCTCTGTGCCTTTTCGCAATTTCTTTATCGTATCCAGCACATTTTGCAATGCATCCGGCGTATGCGCATAATCAACAATGCCAATGATCTTTCCAGAACTTACTATGTAATCAAACCGTCCTTCGGCACCTGTTAGTATGCTAAGGTTTGTCAGCACTTCATCGCTGTTTTCGCCCAAACAAATTGCGGCACCATACACAGCAAGAAGATTGTATGCATTGAATTCACCTATCAGCATAAAATGCACTTCCGTATCATTTATTGTCATCATTAAACCCGTCAATGAGTTCTCTAAAATCTTTCCTTTAAAATCTGTGACGGTTTGGAGGCTGTAATAATATTTTCTCGCCTGGGTGTTTTGTAGCATTACAGTGCCACGCTTATCATCCACATTTGAAATAGCAAACGCTGATGGCGATAGCTCATCAAAAAAGCGCTTCTTTACTTTTATGTATTCATCAAAGGTTTTATGATAATCCAGGTGATCATGTGATATGTTGCTAAACAATCCGCCAACAAACTGCAATGCAGTGGTTCTATGCTGGTGTATTGCATGGCTACTTACTTCCATAAAAACATGGGAACATTCTGCTTTCACCATTGTGTGCAATAATGCATTCAGGCTAATGGCATCCGGTGTTGTATGGGTAGCAGCCATCACCTGTTTTCCCACCTGGTTTTGAACGGTGCTTATCAGGCCGCATTTATATCCCAGCTTTGTAAAGAGCTTATATAATAATGTGGCAATCGTTGTTTTTCCATTGGTGCCGGTAACGCCAACAAGCTTTGTTTTGGTTGATGGTTCTCCGTAAAAGTTATGCGCCATGTGTGCCACCGCTTCGTTGGTACTACTAACCTGCAGGTAGGTTATCCCATCAATTAATTCAACAGGCATTACTTCGCACAAAATAACTTTAGCGCCCTGCGCAATAGCCTTTTCTATAAACAAGTGTCCGTCACTTACCGCTCCTTTAATGGCTATAAATACGGAGCCCTCCGTTACCTTACGACTATCTATCTGCAGGTCTTTTACTTCAAGGTTTGTTGAACCATGAACAGATTGCAATCGCACGTGGTATAGTATGTCTTGCAGCTTTGCCATCTTTATCCTTTCCTCGTAAAAAGCGAGGTTTTAAAATTTATCTAGTTTAATTGTACACTGATGTTTTGCCCGCGAGCAATGCTTTGCCCCGCTTCAATAGACTGGGCTATTACTTTTCCTTTGCCTCGCACGTTAACTTTCAAACCCAAGTTTTCGCACAGGTACACTACATCTTTAAAACCCATACCCTGCAGTACAGGCATTTGCCTGGTTGAAATAGTTGTTGAAGTGATCACATTTCCATCTCCCTGTTTAAAAACCCGGCTGTAATTACTTCTGCCTTCAGTGCTTTTTGCAGAGAGATGCAGATAGTCAGTAACCTGCTTAATATCTTTTGTATAACCTGCATAGCTGTATTGAACACTATCCATTTTTTGCATGGCTGCATTTTGGAGGCTATTATTTGTATGCGCCACCTTTAATGAAAACAGCTTGTCAGAAATTTCTTTAAATACGGGACCCGCAACCAATGCTCCATAAAACTTTGCTGCGCGTGGCTTGTTTTTTATGGTAACGATGATGCTATATTGCGGATCATCGGCCGGAAAATAACCGGCAAACGACGATTGATAAATGTGATCAGCATAACCACGCTTACCATTTGCCACTAGTGCAGTACCTGTTTTTCCTGCTATTTTGTAAGCCCTGCTTTGTAATGATTTTGCCGTTCCATCGGTTACAACACCTTCCAGACATGCACGCAATTGCTGCAATGTTTCTTTACTACAGATAGAGGAATTGACTACATAAGGCTTGTATTCTTTTATTACAGCACCGTCTTCTTTTACAACATTAACGAGGTAAGGACGCATCATTACACCGTTGTTGGCAACAGCATTGTAAAGAGATAATACCTGTAGCGGACTTACCATAAGGTTGTATCCAAAGCCCATCCAGGGTAAGGTGGTTTTAGACCAACTTCGGTTGCCAGGGTGATAGATGCGCGGTTTGATTTCGCCATTAATATCCACCCCGGTTAATGAATCCAGCCGGAGCCTTGATAAATGTGCAAGAAACTTTTCAGGCTCATCGTTATAATACATCCAGGCAAGTTTAGCCATACCCACATTGCTACTATGTTCAAATGCCTGTTTTACCGTAACTCTTCCCAATCCATGGCGCTCACTATCGTACACCGTTTGCCCGTTAATTCGCCAAACACCTCCCTGCAAATCCACCATCGTATTAAGGCTTGTCTTCCCGTCTTCTAAAACAGTAAGCATGGTTGCCAGCTTAAAAGTTGAACCCGGTTCCGACGGAGTGATGGCATAATTGTAATCTTCCCAATAAGTGCCTGTGCGAGATCTGCCTAAGTTTGCGATGGCTTTTATCTTCCCGGTTTTAACCTCCATAACAATGGCACATCCATGTTCAGCTTCATTACCTTCCATCATCTTCATTAAAGCATTTTCTGTTACATCCTGTATGTTCACATCAATGGTAGTGATGATGTCTTTTCCATTTTGCGGTTCAATATCCAAATCATCCACCGGAACACTTGCCCCACCCGATATATAGCGCACCAACCGCTTACCCGTTGTGCCACTGAGATATTTGTTGTAGGTAAGTTCAAGTCCTACTTTATTACTATCTCTCAACAAACCAATGGTGCGTGATGCAAGCAATTTGTATGGGTTTAACCTGATTGTTTTTGTATCGGCTATAAAACCACTTTTATTTTTTCCCATGCGTACCAAAGGAAACGTTCTTAGCTGCTGGTATTGCTGAAAAGAAACTTTTCTGCGCAATAAAAAATACCTGTCTTT
>JANPIA010000444.1:0-3420 GCA_031424735.1 Segetibacter sp. | reverse complement strand
AAGATCCCAAAGCAGTGTTTTATATCCTTCAGCTGCGGCCTGGTAGGCCAAATTAACGGCAGCAGCGGTTTTACCAACGCCGCCCTTTTGATTGTAAATAGCAAGTACTGTCATAAAATAAATATACAAAACATTAAGAATGAGGATACGGCTGCAAGGTAAAATGCTTAAAGATGTAATTAAGTTTATTGCTAAAACATTTTAAGCATTGCTATCACATTGATTGGTAGATATTTTACATATTTTCAGGCTGAAGTTTATTTGACAAACCAATAGATAAAAATAGCTGTATGAAAATTAATTATGCTTTTGTTTGCATCGCGTTCCTTTTAATTAATACTAACACAATTAAAGCTCAGGGTAAAAACCTTTTTAATGGTCGTGATACCAAAGGTTGGCATGCCGATGTACCAGCTTTACAAAAAGATAGCTCTTTGGTAAATCCATTTATCGTTCGTAATGGTATGCTGGTAAGTTTGGGCACGCCGGGCGGACATTTGATAACCGACTCTTTGTATGAAAATTACAGGCTGGAGGTTCAATACCGCTTTGCGGGAAAACCGGGCAATTGTGGTGTATTGGTCCATGCATCTACACCACGTGCATTATATAGCATGTTTCCAAAAAGTATAGAGGTGCAGATGCAATACCAGAATGCGGGTGATTTTTGGTGTATTGAAGAAGATATTACTGTTCCATATATGGAGCAAAGGCGTGGACCAAAAGCCAATTGGGGCATAAATGGAAACAAAACACGTCGCATTATTCACCTGGAAGATGGTGCAGAAAACCCTATAGGCGTATGGAATACTATGATGATAGAATGCCTGGGCAACACTATCAAAGTTTGGGTGAATGATAAGCTGATGAATGCCGGATACAACTGCACCGTTAGCCGTGGGCAGATTGCCTTGCAGGCTGAAGGCTCAGAAGTAGAGTTTGCTAAGGTGGTGCTTACGCAGATAAGGTAATTAGCATTTATATGTCGCCTTTTCAGGGCTTAGCAGATAGTGTGTGTCTTAGTCACAGGGCTGAAACCTGTGTTAGGTACAGCGTTCTTTTCAGGGCTTAGCAGATACTGCGTGTCATTGTCATAGGTCTGCACCAAGTGATATAGCCTTACCAAAGGGCTGCACCCTGTGTTAAGGTATAGCGCCCATTCAGGGCTTGGACGGTTATGATCTTACCACATATAGCCTTACCACAGGGCGGCACCCTATGTTAGGTTTAGTCACAGGGCTTTACCCTGTGTTAAGATATGTCGCCCTTGCAGGGCTATGAATGTAGTGACCATAGAACTTCACCCCTGTGTTAAGGTATAACGCCTTTTCTGGGCTAGAAAATAGTGCATAAGCTCTTAGCCCTGAAAGGGCATCGTTTTATAATACAGGGTGATACCCTGTAAATAAAAATGGTTCTGTATTAAAGTCCTGAAGGGACGTTATAAATAAAGAGAAATAGTTGTCCTCTTCTACTTCATCGCCTCTAATTCTTTTTGCATCTTAAACATTACATCCCTTAGCCGGGCAGCTTCCATAAAGTCAAGCTCTTTGGCTGCTTTTTCCATTTGTTTTTTTACCTGGTTAATGGCTTTTTCTTTTTGCGGAATAGTTATATAAGCTACTTCTTCTTCAGCAGCAATAAGGGGAATGCTTTCATCAACCACCGCATAAGGATTGTTCTCATCAAAGCCCTTAATATCCAGCACCGAAGTTTGCTTCATTATCTGGTCTATAGTCTTGCGGATAGTCATGGGGGTTATGCCATGTTCCAGGTTGTAAGCTATCTGTTTTTCGCGGCGGCGTGTTGTTTCATCTATCGTGCGCTGCATGCTTTCGGTCATTGTATCAGCATAAAAAATTACCAGCCCATCTACATTACGGGCAGCACGCCCTGCAGTTTGTGTTAGCGATCTTTCGTTGCGTAAAAAACCTTCTTTATCTGCATCCAATATAGCCACTAATGAAACTTCGGGCAGGTCTAATCCTTCGCGAAGCAAATTAACCCCAACCAAAACATCTATCTCACCCAACCGCAGTTGCCGTAAAATTTCAACCCGGTCCAGTGTTTGAACCTCGCTGTGTATATACTTGCTTTTAATATTAATGCGGGCCAAATATTTGTCCATTTCCTCGGCCATGCGTTTGGTTAGGGTAGTTACTAATACCCGGTCGCCCTTTTTAACCCTCTTATCAATTTCATCCAATAAGTCATCTATCTGGTTTACACTAGGTCTTACCTCAATAGGTGGATCGAGCAAACCCGTTGGCCTGGCAATTTGTTCTATTACAATTCCACCGGTTTTTTCCAGCTCGTAATCGCCGGGGGTAGCACTTACAAAAACAGTTTGGTTTAACAGGCTTTCAAACTCGTGAAAGTTTAATGGACGGTTATCTAATGCGCTGGGCAAACGAAATCCATAATCAACCAAAGTCAACTTTCGGCTTCTATCTCCGCCATACATACCCGCTACCTGTGGTACCGTTTGATGGCTTTCATCAATTACGCATAAAAAATCTTTAGGGAAATAGTCGAGTAAACAGAAGGGTCGGGTACCCGGCCGTCGACGATCAAAAAAACGGGAGTAGTTTTCAATACCATTACAAAACCCTAACTCCCTTATCATTTCCAAATCGTAGTTTACCCTTTCGCTTAGGCGCTGTGCTTCAATAAACTTGCTGGTATTTTTAAAGTATTCTACCTGTGCCTGCATTTCGTCCTGTATCTCGTAAATTACCTGTTGCATCATATCCTTTGGGGCCAGGTAAAGGTTGGCAGGAAAGATGGCGGCATCGGGTACTACGCTAATTCGTTTTGCAGTGGACAATTCAAGTGTTTCAATGCTTTCAATTTCATCACCAAAAAAAGTAATGCGGTAACCATAATCAACATAAGGCAAGTTGATGTCCACAGTATCCCCTTTCACCCTAAAAGTTCCCCTGCTAAAATCGCCCTGGCTACGGCTATACAAACTATTAACCAATGAATGCAAAAAGCCCTGCCGGCTAATCATTTGCCCAACTTTTATGCGAACAATCCCATTCTCAAACTCGGTGGGGTTACCAATACCATAAATGCAACTCACACTTGCTACTACCACAATATCACGGCGACCGCTTAGCAATTGCGCTGTAGCCTGCAGTCGTAGTTTATCTAATTCTTCATTAATGCTCTGGTCTTTTTCAATATAAGTATCGCTTACAGGCATGTAAGCCTCGGGTTGGTAATAGTCGTAATAGCTTACAAAATAGCCCACAGCATTATCAGGGAAAAATTGTTTGAATTCGCCATACAACTGGGCAACCAATGTTTTATTATGCGTTAAAACCAGTGTTGGCTTTTGAACATTTTGAATGACATTGGCCATGGTAAAAGTTTTACCGCTACCTGTTACACCCAATAAGGTTTGGTATTTTTCAC
>JANPIA010000443.1:0-12051 GCA_031424735.1 Segetibacter sp. | reverse complement strand
CCATTAAAGCGCTTACACTGTGGGCAGCTACAGCAAGTATAAAAACTTCGCCATGCCCCGTACAACTGATGGCGCAGGTTTTATTATTTGCATAAGTTCCGGAACCTATCATAGGGCTATCGCCAATGCGACCATACTTTTTATTGGTCATACCACCGGTGCTGGTGGCGGCCGCAATATTTCCATTGTTATCACAGGCAACTGCGCCTATCGTTCCAAATTTTTTATCTCGAAATAATTCTTCAATTCCCTGGTGTGTATGGTCTAACGAATAATTATCTGAGTCGCGAATCGCCTTCCACTGGTCGTACCTGAATTGCGAAAAGAAATATTCATCCGGCTCCAGTTTTACACCCTGTTTAATAGCAAAGTCGTTAGCCCCCTTTCCGCTTAAAAATACGTGGTTGCTGTTGCGCATCACTTCCACTGCAAGCTCTATCGGGTTTCGCACACTTCTTACACCGGCAACCGCGCCAGCTTCCAGGGTGGCTCCATCCATAATAGCTGCATCCATTTCCTGCACCCCTTTTTTAGTAAATACCGAACCCCTCCCTGCATTAAACAACAGGTTATCTTCCAAAACAACCGTGGCAGCTTTCACTGCATTTAATGCCGAACCACCTTCTTCAAGCACCGCGTAACCGGCATCCAGGCCATCCTGTAATCCCTTAAGATAGGCGGCTTCCAACTCGGGCGTTATATCGTCTCGCAAAATAGTTCCGGCACCACCATGTATAACCATCGTTAGCTTTTGCATAAGTGTAAAGCGGTATTTTAACCGGCGGTGAAATTACTTAATTTACCCTCTTAAACATTTCAGGAATTGAACCGATACATTAAAAAACATTTTTCTGAAAGCGACCTTCTTGTTATAGCTATGAACCTGCTACCGGTTTGGGGAGTATGGTTTCAGGGATGGGATCCTAAACTAATATTTTTGGTGTATTGCCTGGAGAGCCTGATTGTTGGTGTTTACAATGTGATTCGCATGTGGATGACTACGCTGATAAAAAGGAAAGATGAATGGGCGAATAACGGAAGCACAACTATGGTGTCGGGCTACTTTTTTATCCTGTTCTTCATTGCTCATTACGGCTTTTTCATTTTTGTACAAATGAGCATTTTCTTGGGTGTGCTGAATAACAAAAGTCTTCCATCGGCACCCGGGGGCTTCTTTGAGTTTGTTTTGCACATTCCTCGTTACCTGCCCAACTATGCATTGTGGCTGCTGTTGGGTTTCTGCATTTCGTACGGATTTAGCACACTCAAAAACTTTATTCTGAATGGTGCTTACCGTACGGCGTCAATTGGTGCATTGATGTTTCAACCTTATGGGCGCATTTTTATACAGCAGTTCGTTGTTATACTGGGCTCGTTTTTCCTGATGTTTGGTGCGGGTAAAATATTTATCCTTCTGTTTGCCGTTGTGAAAATATTTTTTGATGTTGCAATTGACTTTGAGAGGTTACTGGAGATGGAGATGAAAAAGAAGAAAGAAGTAGTAGTGTAAACGTACCTTTGTTGCCTATCTACGGCAGGCTTCTCACCATAACGATGATTTGAATTCAACCAACATTTAGTGCCTACGGTACAGGATGTAAAATTTGCTTGCACATAACCACCCCTGAAAGTTTTTAAAACAAGTTTTAAAAACTTTCGGTACCCTGCTTGAAAAAGAGGGAAACCCTACAACAACTCCATGCATTCAAGTAAAAGCTTTTGTTTGTCGATGGCAACGGTGCCTACCTGTTCGCATACAAGCCCACCGGCAACATTGGCTACCTCTGCTGCAAGCTCTATATCTTTTGTAGCAGCATATACTACCGATGCAACGGCAATCACCGTATCGCCAGCGCCGCTTACATCTGCAATGCTTCTTGCATGTGTGGGAACAATATGAGACTCATTTTTTTGTTGGTAAAATATTCCCTTTTCGGAAAGGGTGATCATGGAAACGCCATGTGCTAACTTCGCAAACAATTCGTCATGAATATTACGAAGCGTTGCTACACTTATCTCATCAAGCAATAAGTTCAAGCCCTCCTTTACTTCTGCAATATTGGGTTTAAACAAGTCGACGCCTTTGTAAGAGAAGAAATTTTTTCGCTTCGGATCAACAGCGGTAATAATGTTATGCTCCTTACAAATGGCGATGATCTCAGCGATAATCCTTTCAGTTAACACTCCTTTATTATAATCTTCGAATATGGCAACCGCGGGTTTTTCTGTTAATGCATAAGTTTTAAAGCCATCTATCAGTTCATCCTCCTGCGAAGCAGATATGTCTGTAATTACCTCTGCATCCAAACGCATCATTTGCTGGTTACGCCCAACAATCCTTATTTTATTTGTAGTAACACGGTCCGGGGTTGCAACCAGGTAGCTTGTGTTGATGTTATTTTGAACAAGCAGTTCAGAAAGCGCTTTCCCTTCAGCATCATCACCCGTAATAGAGAATAGCGTGGCTTGCGCCCCAAGCGAAACAATGTTGAGCGCAACATTACCGGCGCCACCAATACGCAGCTCCTTTCTTCTTAACGATACAACAGGCACGGGTCCTTCAGGCGATATTCGGTCTACGCTTCCAAACCAATAGGTATCCAGCATTACATCGCCAATTATGGCAACTTTAATACCCGCAAACTGCTGAAATAACTTTTGAAAATCGTGCATATGTATTTATGCTTTCTGAGAACGCAAAGTAATATAGTAAAGCGGAATACCTATCAATACAATAATTAAACCCGGCCACGTATAAACAGGTTTGTAAACAAATAAGGCTATACAAAATGTGGCCGCAAGCAAAATGTACAAGGCAGGCAATACAGGGTAACCCACTGCTTTATAGGGCCTTTCTGCTTCGGGTAACTTTTTACGAAGAATGAAAATACCCGCGATCGTTAATATGTAAAACAACATCACAACAAACGAAACATAATCGAGCAGGTCGCCATACTTACCGCTTAAACAAAGCAACGAAGCAACAAGGCATTGTATCCACAATGCATAGGCCGGCACCGAGTTTGAATTTAGTTTTCCAACATTTTTAAAGAACAAACCATCTTTTGCCATACTATAATAAACCCTCGCACCCGCTAATATCAATCCGTTGTTGCAACCAAATGTGCTTACCATTATCATAATGGCAATGATCTTTGTTCCGGCATCGCCAAATATAACGTTGGAGGCAGCCACCGCTACCCTGTTCTCCGGGGCAAAAGCTATGTCGTGTGTTGATAAAACAGAGAGATACATCAGGTTTGCAGCTACATAAATTACTGTTACCATTAGCGTACCCAACATAAGACTATAACCAATATTTTTTCTTGGGTTTTTTATTTCGCCGGCTATAAAGGTTACGTTGTTCCATGCATCGCTGCTAAAAATGGAACCGACCATTGCGGATGAAATTGCACCTACCACGGCAAAGCCTGAGATCAGCAACCACGTATCGCTGGTAGTAATTCCGGCGCGGGATGAATGCTGCATCATCGTCCATGCATTGCTCCAGTTGAGGTTCCAAACTTCAGGTTTAAAAGCAACAAAGCCCGCTATAATTAACCCAAATAAAGAGAGCAACTTGGTTGATGTAAAAATATTTTGTATCCACTTACCGCCTTTTACCCCGCGTGTGTTGGTATAGCTTAGTAAGATGATGAGTACAATAGAAGTGATTTGCGCTGCAGAAATTTTAATGAAACCCAGGTCGGCAATGATGTTTTTCTCGCTTAACGCTGGAACGAGGTAAGCCGCAAATTTTGAGAAAGCAACACCTACCGCAGCAATGGTGCCCGTTTGTATCACCGCAAAAAAACTCCATCCGTATAAGAAACCAATCAGCGGGTTGTAGGCTTCTTTTAAATATACATACTGACCGCCCGCTTTAGGAAACATAGCGCTCAACTCGCCATAGCTAAGTGCTGCAGTTAATGTCATTAACCCGGTAAGCACCCAACCAAAAATCAGCCAGCCTGCACCACCTACGTCTTTCAACATATCGGCGCTAACAATAAAAATTCCCGAACCGATCATGCTGCCGGCAACAATCATAGTTGCATCCCATAAACCAAGCGAGGGCTTAAATGAAGTTTTGGTTGTATCCATTTGGTGGGTTGGTTAAGCAGTTGAAGGATTAGTTAGATGATTTGCTGAACGGTTTACAAGTTTAGGGGTTCGCCAAGTTCACAAGTTTACAAGTTTGAACCCGTAAACAATTCAACTTGCAGACACCTGAACAATTAAACAATCGAACCACAGAAACTGTAAACTCGTAGACCTCTAACAGCAACCTAATCTTTCTTTTTATAAGCTTCGTTCAAACCCTTTAAAACATCGGCGGTAATATCGTAGGTGCTGTCTTTATAGTAGATGGTTCCGGGTTGGTAGGCGAGTATATAGGTGTAGCCTTTATCGCTGTTATATTCTTTTAAAAACGTTTCGATCTTTTTATTCACTTCCTGCATTTTTTTAAAGGTTGCATCCTGCATTTCAGCGCCCATTGCCTGTTCTCTTTCCTGAATGCGCTTCTGCTTTTGCAATAATTCCTGTTGGGTAGCGCCGGCTTTTTCCTGCGACATATTTGGCGCTTCCTGGTTAAATTTATTTACCTCTTGCATGTAACCGTTTTTAATTCCGGTCAGTTCCGATGTGTAACTCTGCTCCTTTGTTTTTAACTGGTTGCGAACATCTTTCAGGTAGTCGTAATTGTTTTCAACTGAATCCATTTCGAAGTAGGCTATTTTAAAACCGGTGGCTTTGGCAGCTTTGTTATCTGTAGTTGTAACAGACGAACCCTTTTTTGGAGTGGATGAAAAGTGTAAATAAAACAACACCGCCACCAACACAATCAGTAACACATTAGAAACGACTAAAAAATTTTTCATGCAATAAATTTAGGGCGGCAAGATAAAAGTAAAGGGCAAAACAAAAGTGTTAAATGGAAATTATGTTGAAGCGTTGGAAGCGATCGGTTTATAACCCTGCAATTGTGCCGCACAAAATAAGTGCCTGCGGAATAATAATGACTTTTTTAAACACATTGATGCCGGTTGATTTACATTTGAATGCATGGCTGCAGAAATTATTGAAACGGATATATGCATTGTTGGCGCAGGACCTTCGGGTGTAACCACCTCTCTTTTTCTTTCTAAAATGGGTATAGCGCATACAATTGTAGATGCTGCTGTGTTTCCGCGGGATAAGGTTTGTGGTGATGGATTAGACCTGAAGGTAATGCGGGTATTGAACCAGTTTGATCCAATGCTGGTGAAGGAAGTAATGAGTGATGTAAACTTCTCTAAATCGTGGGGCTGCAAGATCATAACGGCAAAAAATAAAAAGACCAATCTTATTTATAAGCCAACAGGCAATGGTATGCACTACCCTTTTTTCATGGTATCGAAAAGAGCATACTTCGACAATTTTCTTACAAAGAAAATTGATAAAGTATATGCTGATTTTAGGCAGGGAGTAAAGGTGAAGAAGATTGAGAGACAAGAAAACCGTTGGAAGATCTATGCTGAAAAAGATTCGGCACTGGTAGAAATAAATTCAAAAATGCTTGTGGGTGCAGATGGAGATCATTCAGTGGTACTGAGAACAGTTGGCGAAAGAAAGATCAACCGTAAACATTATGCTGGCGGCGTTCGTCAATATTGGAAAGGCATTAGTGACATACAGGATGATAAGTGTGTTGAATTATACTTTCCTAAGAAGTTACCCCTTGCATATTTGTGGATGTTCCCTCTACCGGATGGAGAAGTAAATGTTGGCTGCGGATTGGTGAGCGAAATGCTGAGTGAAAAATCAATAGACTTAAAAGCATTACTGGAAGAATTGATTACGAGAGACCCTGCTATTGCGCACCGGTTTCAACATGCAGAACGTTTGGATAAAACTGTTGGTTGGGGATTGCCACTGGCATCGTTACAACGCAAAGCTTCAGGAGATGGATGGTTGCTGGTTGGCGATGCAGCTTCACTCATATGCCCTACAACTGGTGAAGGAATAGGACCGGGAATGATGTCTGGATTTATAGCAGCCACTTTTATACAGCGGGCAGTGCAGGAAAATAATTTCGCCCGGGAAATGTTTGTGAATTATGACAGGGAAATATCGCGCCGGTTGAAGGGTGATATTAAAAGTTATAACCTGGTCCGCAACCTTTCTCCTATCGTTTATAATTTTATCATCAACACGTTAAGCATAGCAGGTATTGCTGAATTTTATTTTAAAAAGAAAGTGGTGGATTGGGTGAAGACTGCGCAGAAGCCGATTGATGTGAATATGTAGGGTCGGACATGAAAAAAGCAGGAATTAAGGTCACTAAATACTTGAATGGATTTACTACTGCGCATTACCAAAAAATTAGATAATATAAATCATTCGACCGGTGAGAATGCCGGGGTCCCTTGGCTACGCACAAAGGCTATGAAGGAGACCCCAGCAGGACTTATAAAACGGGTTTTGCACAACAAAAAATGCCACACTAAAGCGGCACTTTTTATTAGTTGATTAATAAGATTATTTTCTGCGAAAATATTTATGAAACCCCAGGTACAAACCTGTATTATTTGCATTGGCTTCAAGAGAACCAAAGCGACCATTTAATGATACACCCAAACCAAGGCTGCCAATTATTTTTACCCCAAAATCGTTGCTGGTAAAAGTACTGGGCAAATTGCCGGTTTGTTTAGAAACCCGCTCTGAAGTGGAGTATATAATAGGCATAGATGCATGACCAAAAAGACTTACAACATTTCGTTTGCCAAGCGGTACAAAGTATCGGGTATAAGGTGCAATACCAAAATCTGAATATTTTGATTTATTAGAACTGCTAAACTGAGAACCGTTTGTATATGAATAGCTGGTGTTGGAAAACCCAAGTATGGCCTGACCGCCAAACACCCAGTTTTTTTCAACAAACCAACCATAAGACGGCAGCAGCAACAGGCCATAATTTTTATCGCTTTTACTAATGTTTAGCTGCGTTACAGAATTAATTGGATACTCGCCGGCAACACCAAACTCAATACCGGCGATCCGGTTGCCTTTCTCGAACAGGGATGTATAGTTTGGTTTCGTCTCCTGTTGTGCAAACGTGCAAACAGCGATGCAGGAAAAAAACAGGTTGAGGAATAATGTAAAGATGTGTTTCATGATGTAGAGGTTTTTTATAAAAGTAATTGGCAAAACTGCATTTATAAATTACCCACTGTTAATTGTTGCTCAATTTTTCGTCCGTGCTGGGGTCTCCTAACAGAGCCATGTGCGGAAGCAGGGACCCCGGCATTCGCTCCGATAATTTATTTCAATCCATACTTAATAGCTAAATTAACTTGATGTCAACGCGCACCGCACATAGCAACGAAGCTCCTCTCTATTATATCACCTTTACCTGCTATTAATGGCTTCCTTTATTTGAATTGTGTAATGCCTTCGACCTCGTTTATAAATGGTTCGACTATCTCAAAGAAAAGTTTGATATCAAAACCACCGCTTATATCATCATGCCAAATCATGTTCATTGTATATTGTTTTTTCCGAAAGAAGATTTTGACTTAAATAATTTAGTTGGTAATGGTAAAAGATTTATGGCTTATGAAATAATAAATCGGTTGCAGCAAAAAGGACTGAACAAAACAATCCTGCAATTAAAAGAAGGATTGACTGAACGGGATATTATCAAAGGACAAAAGCACAAGGTATTTGAAGATAGCTTTGATGCTAAACCAATATATCACCGGAAATTTATTTTACAAAAGATCAATTACATACACATGAGTTGTGTTCGGGGTAAATGGAATTTAGTTTAATATTGGGAAGATTATGAGCATAGTAGCGCACGCTTTTATGCGAAGAATAAATTGGATGGATTTTTACCTGTGCATTACGAAGAATTGAGCTAAGGTTAATCATTTGGACGGTGAGAATGCCGAGGTCCCTGGCAACGCACGAAGAGCTATGCAAGGAGACCTCAGCAGGACGAGAGAACTAAAAGCTACTAACCAGTAAAAAAATAGAAATGAAACTTTCCCTTCTTCTGATACTAATCATTAATTTTTCCGGTTGTACATCACGAGGTAAATTCGAAGTAAATAATGTAGCGAGAGATTCTGTATTAAAAATTGCCACAAAAGCCTCTAACCCTTCAATGTTAAATTTAATTATTCAAGGGTATGCAGATGACAGCTTTATGGTAAATCACATTTTTTTAAAAGGAGGTCCTTTAAATGATACGCTCCAATTTGACTGGTATAATGATACTATAATAGTGGCCTATAAATCTTATAAGGCAAAAAAAGGCAGACTAAATTTTACATATAAACTGTGAAACTAAACGGGTACGTTTTGCTGGGTGAACAATATCCAGCAAAGGCGGCAACCCATATCCTAATAAGGAACGGAAAGGTGTAAGGAATGGGCATATTGTGGATCAGTAAGGTTTTTGTGATAGTCCCATAAAAAAAGGCAGGAAACTTTCGTTTCCTACCTTTTAAGTTTATAAACTTTTGATCTTATTCTTCTTCGTCAAAGTTCATTGCTTCACGAGCTGTTGCCAACAATTCATATTCCTCTTTGCTACCTACGATCATGTTTTCAAACTCTCTCAAACCGGTACCTGCAGGTATTGCATGACCAGTGATTACGTTCTCTTTCAAGCCAAGCATTTCATCGGTTTTACCCATAATTGCTGCAGAGCTTAATACCTTGGTAGTTTCCTGGAACGATGCAGCAGATATCCAGCTTTGTACACCCAATGAAGCCTTGGTAATACCTAACAACAATGGAGATGAAGTTGCAGATTCAGCATCGCGGAAGTCTACCAGCTTTCTGTCGCTGCGGCGAAGGATGGAATTTTCTTCCCTCACTTCTCTTAAACTAACTATCTGACCGGCTGTCAACTTGGTACTTTCACCAGAGTCAACTACAACTTTCTTATCGTAGATATAATCGTTCTCTTCATTAAATTCTATCCGGTCAACAGTATCTCCTTCAAGGAAACGTGTATCACCCGGATCCTGTATTTCAACTTTCTTCATCATTTGGCGAACGATCACTTCAATGTGCTTATCGTTGATACGCACACCTTGCAAACGGTACACCTCCTGAATTTCATTAACCACATATTCCTGTACTGCAAACGGACCTTTGATATCAAGAATATCAGCAGGAGCAATTGATCCATCAGACAATGGAACACCAGCTTTAATAAAGTCACCATCCTGTGCAAGTATCTGGCGGGTCAAAGGCACTAAGTACTTTTTAACCACATCATCTTTTGCAGTTACAACTATCTCACGGTTACCACGCTTAATGTTACCAAAGCTTACCACACCATCAATCTCGCTTACAACAGCAGGATTGCTTGGGTTTCTTGCTTCGAACAATTCAGTTACACGTGGAAGACCCCCGGTGATATCTCTAAGTTTACCTAACACCCTTGGAATTTTCACAAGCACTTGTCCTTGCTTCACTTCCTCACCTTCTTCAAGCACAATGTGCGATCCAACAGGAAGGTTATAAAGTTTGGTCTCCTTAACACCTTCAACAATCAACGCAGGTATCTTGGTTTTATCTTTTGTTTCGATAACCACTTTCTCACGGTGACCTGTTTGCTCATCAGCTTCTTCACGGAAGGTTACGCCATCAATGATATTTTCAAATTTGATAGCTCCCGGAATTTCAGCAACTACTACGTTGTTGAACGGATCCCATGAACAGATCACATCACCTTTTACCACCTTCTGCCCATCTTTTACCTGTAATGAAGCACCATAGGGAACGTTGTTGGTAATCAACAAACGATCATTCTTAACGTCCATGATACGCACCTCACCGGTACGACCAATAACAACTTTTATTTTGTTACCCTCGTTATTAACGGTATCAACAGTTCTTAAACCATCAAACTGAACAGTACCATCGAACTTGGCGTTCAATGTACTTTCAACTGATGCAGATCCCGCAACACCACCCACGTGGAAGGTACGTAGTGTCAACTGTGTACCCGGCTCTCCAATTGATTGGGCGGCGATGATACCAACTGCATCACCACGTTGAGCTGTGTAACCGGTCGCAAGGTTTTTACCATAACAACGTACACACACACCACGTTTTGCTTCGC
Source organism: Segetibacter sp. (assembly GCA_031424735.1). GTDB lineage: Bacteria > Bacteroidota > Bacteroidia > Chitinophagales > Chitinophagaceae > Segetibacter. The sequence continues at coordinate 1,925 of JANPIA010000443.1, read as the reverse complement.
AGGTTAATACCGAACGAATTTCAACAGTTTCAATGCCAGCTTCCTCTATTGCTGTAGCTATATCGTCACTGATCTGCTGACCAGCTTCAACAATCAACTCATCAGTAACAGGGTTTAACACATTATGTAAAGACGTACGACCCAAAATTCTATCGAACAATGGTTCTACTATATCCTCATTATCTTTTAAAGCACTGGTTGCAGTTCCGCTAAGCGTACCACAATCTTCCTGTGTAATAACAACATCCTGGGCAACGTCCACCAAACGACGGGTTAGGTAACCGGCATCCGCTGTTTTAAGGGCGGTATCGGCCAGACCCTTACGGGCACCGTGGGTTGAGATAAAGTAATCCAATACGTTCAGTCCACCTTTAAAGTTGGAAAGGATCGGGTTTTCAATGATCTCTGAACCAGACGAACCTGATTTACGTGGCTTCGCCATCAATCCCCGTATACCAGCCAGCTGCTTAATCTGCTGCTTGGAACCACGGGCACCGGAATCAAGCATCATAAACACGGAGTTGACTCCTTGTTTGTCGGCTGCCAGTTCCCGAATCAATGTTTCGGTAATGCGGGTATCCACACGAGACCAGATATCAACCGTTTGGTTGTACCGCTCGTTATTGGTAATGAGACCCATGTTGTAGTTGTCCCAAACCTCGTCTACTTCCAGTTTTGCATTGGCTACCAATTCTTCTTTAATGGCCGGAATGATCAGGTCATTAATAGAGAAGGACAAGCCACCACGGAAGGCCATGCGGAAGCCAAGTGTTTTGATATCATCCAAAAACTTTGCGGTCTTTGGTACATTGGTGATGTTGATGATATCGCCAATGATTTCTCGAAGGTTCTTTTTCGTCAACAAGGCGTTGATGAAACCAACTTCTTTTGGTACAAACTGGTTAAAGATGACACGGCCAACTGTTGTTTCTAACAGCTTGTTGGTGATGGTACCATCATCAGCACGAACGTTTGTTTTTACCTTGATGTGCGCATGCAGATCAATCTTGTTCTCGTTGTACGCAATGATCACTTCTTCTGAGCTGTAAAACGCTTTGCCTTCACCACGAACATTTAATTCAGGTGTTGATTTTCTTCCTTTAGAAATATAGTACAGACCCAGAACCATGTCCTGAGAAGGAAGAGTAATGGGTGTACCGTTCTGCGGGTTCAAAATGTTGTGCGAAGCCAGCATCAGCAGTTGTGCTTCCAGTATAGCCGCATGGCTTAACGGAACGTGTACCGCCATCTGGTCACCGTCAAAGTCGGCGTTGAACGCCGAGGTAACCAAGGGGTGCAATTGAATGGCTTTACCTTCTACCAGTTTAGGCTGGAAGGCCTGGATGGACAAACGGTGCAGCGTTGGGGCACGGTTTAACATTACCGGGTGACCTTTCAATATATTCTCAAGGATATCCCAAACAACAGCCTCTTTTTTATCAACCAGTTTACGGGCCGACTTTACTGTTTTTACAATACCTCTTTCAATGAGTTTGCGGATAATAAATGGCTTGAACAGTTCAGCAGCCATATCTTTTGGTAAGCCACACTCGTACAATTTCAGCTCTGGACCTACCACGATAACCGAACGACCGGAATAGTCAACACGCTTACCCAAAAGGTTCTGACGGAAACGGCCTTGCTTACCTTTCAACACATCGGAAAGAGATTTCAGTGCACGACCACCTTCTGCTTTTACTGCGTTTGATTTACGAGAGTTATCAAACAAGCTGTCTACAGCTTCCTGTAGCATGCGCTTTTCATTACGAAGGATAACCTCCGGTGCTTTAATCTCTAACAAACGCTTCAAACGGTTGTTACGTATGATTACACGGCGGTATAAATCGTTTAAGTCAGAGGATGCGAAACGACCACCATCCAAAGGAACCAATGGACGTAATTCTGGTGGAATAACAGGAATATAT
>JANPIA010000442.1:0-3728 GCA_031424735.1 Segetibacter sp. | reverse complement strand
ATTCAAAACCTTCAACATCAAAAATATTGTTGTCGTCGTTGTGGAACTTGCGCAGGTTAACTGATGCAAGGTTACAGGCTGTATTATCCAGGAACATGTACTCAGAACATGGGTTGGAGGCCCTGATCTCCCCACCTTTAGGGCAGGTATGCCATTCGTTGATGGTAGTGTTGTATTGCAGGCCCGGGTCGGCACATCTCCATGCAGCGTACGAAATTTTATTCCATAGCTCACGGCTGTTGATCTTCTTCATTACACGGCCATCAGTTCTTGCAGTCAGCTCCCAATCTTCCCCTTTTTCCAGCTTTTCAAAAAACTCGTTTGGTACACGTACAGAGTTGTTTGAGTTTTGACCAGAAACGGTGCGGTAAGCTTCGCCTTCGTAATCGCTGGCATAACCTGCATTGATCAAAGCGCCTACTTTCTTTTCTTCCTCAACCTTCCAGTCAATAAAGTTTACAATTTCAGGATGGTCCAAATCAAGACAAACCATTTTGGCTGCACGGCGGGTAGTACCACCGGATTTTATGGCACCTGCTGCACGGTCACCTATTTTCAAAAAGCTCATCAATCCGCTTGAAGTACCGCCACCACTTAATTTTTCTCCCTCACCCCTGATATTTGAAAAATTAGTTCCAACGCCGGAACCGTATTTAAAAATTCTTGCTTCGCGAACCCATAGATCCATAATTCCACCCTCATTCACCAAATCATCATCCACACTCAAAATAAAACAGGCATGCGGCTGCGGACGCTCATATGCCGAAGTAGATCTTTTTAGCTGACCATCCCTTTCGTCAACAAAAAAGTGACCCTGTGGCTTTCCGGTAATACCATAACTCTCATGCAAACCTGTATTAAACCACTGCGGACTGTTAGGTACACATGCCTGGTTTAAAATGCTATAGACCAGTTCCTCGTAAAATACCTGGGCATCGTTTGCAGATGCAAAGTAATTGTAGCGCTCACCCCAAACCCGCCAGCAATTGGCCATACGGTGTGCTACCTGTTTTGCCGAAGTTTCGCGGCCTTTTGTACCATCTGGTTGTGGCACCCCTGCCTTTCTAAAATATTTTTGGGCGATAATGTCGGTAGCAATCTGGCTCCATTGTTTTGGAACTTCAACATTGTTCATTTCAAATACTACCTCACCCGATGGATTGCGGATAACGCTGGTTCGGTAATCGTATTCAAAAAGGTCGAAGGGAGACACCCCTTCTTTTGTAAAACGTCGCTGAAATTGTAGCCCGGTAGTGGATGGCGAAGTCATGAGCGAATAATTTATATGAGTTATGAATAAAGTGAAAAAGGCCCCAGGAAAATGTAGTGGGTTGACGAAAATAGAACCCATCAATGAATAGTAGAAGAGTCAATTTTCAACAAGATGTGGACAAATCACTTAAAAAAATTAAACCTCAATACGGCATTGCGTTTCACGCTTATAATTAGTTTCAAAAAGATTCTAATGCAAAAACTGGCATTAAAAATTGTATAAAGCAACCCTTTATACTGGTTAATTCGTTATTAAACAGAAGCAAAAATGTTTTAGAAAATAACGGGCAGTAAAGGGATAGGTGTATTTCTAAATTTGAAAAAGTCAGTTATGATTAAACCTCAAATGCTAACCATTTTTTAATATGGAACAATCTTTAGCAGGGATGATGGTTTTTAAGTGCTCACCCAGTGATATTTTGTAAGCAAACTTCAATCTAACGGATAAGAAGCCAGTGTTTAATTTCAGGTAAATAGATTTAGGGTTCGATAAAATACTAAAGTGTTTTTTTTGTAATTTGAATTTGATAACTCATTTGGCATGATTGTATAATCAAGTTTTTTGGCTGTTCACGTTTGTTGATATTAAATATTTTAAACAAAAATTTTTCAGCATTTTTGCAACACTACCGATAATCAATTGAATGAAGAATAAGCTATACCAGCATTTTGTAAGAGAAAAACAGCAAGGCCATAAGTCGTTTGCGGTGTTAATCGATCCGGATAAAGTTGACAATCTAAAAATTGAACAACTGGTTAACCTGGCGTTGGCCGCAAAAGTTGATTATTTATTAGTGGGTGGTAGTCTTTTAATTTCCAATCATTTAGATGACTGCGTTAGCCAGATAAAAGCTATCTGTAACATTCCGGTCATCCTGTTTCCGGGTAGTCCTTCGCAGGTTAGCAAATATGCCGATGCCTTATTATATCTCTCGTTGATCTCCGGCAGAAATGCCGAATTGTTGATTGGTCAACACGTAGTAAGTGCACCCTTTGTGCGTAACAGCGGGCTCGAAATTATGCCTACCGGCTATATGGTTATAGATGGCGGTGCGCCAACAACCGTGTCGTATATCTCCAATGCAACGCCCATCCCCAGCGATAAAAATGAAATAGCGCTGTGCACAGCTATGGCTGGCGAAATGCTGGGTATGAAACTGATCTATATGGATGCAGGCAGTGGTGCCAAACGCCCCATAACTGAAAGCATGATTGAAATGGTTGCCAGCCATATAGAAGCTCCCCTTATTATTGGTGGTGGAATTAGCACACCTGAAAAAGCATATCGCAATTGCAAGGCCGGAGCCGATGTTATTGTGGTAGGAAATGCCATTGAAAAAGATGCCAGCCTGATAAAAGAAATGGCGGCGGCAGTGCATAGCAGTAATACCTTAACTCCCGTTACAGTTTAGTTTCAAAGTTAATTTTCGCCCAACAGTTGATTAATTGCTAAAAGCAATTTCGTTTATATTGCAAATCATCAAACATTTTAAGCTGATTGCGCAATTGTCCTCATCGATATACCGGTACATATCCACCGTAATTATTTTGCACTAATCGATGGCCATTAACTAATGACTTACTGACTACCGAATGATACTCATCCCCCTACTGCGCCAATGATATCCTCAATTGCAAACCAGCCCTTGTATTGGTAATAGGCGCTGACGTAGAAATGTATGGTATCACCCTTCGCTGATCGAAATAGAATTTAAGGTTTACGCGGTTGTTCAACACATAATCTATCGAAGGTTGGATGGTATACACTTTTTGTCCACCCGTACTAAAGGCGTTGTTTTGGTCTATGCGGCTGTTGCTGGTAGCATCATCCCGCATGGTCAGGTCAAGCCGCAGGCTTACATCATTCTCCAGTTTCTTGCCTTTCATGCCGGGTAATTTGAAAGGCAGGTTAAAGCCACGCTTTCTCCAGCTTCCGCCTATTGTCCACTCAGTGCTATTCACTTCACTTAACTGGTAATCTATTAAACTTAAACTTAGCTGCCTGCTTTTACGGTATTCAAACTTGGCGTTTAGTTGACCGGTAGTAGTAATATCAATCCCAAATAATGGTGCAAATGACTCTTGTATAGTAATGTTTGGAACCAGGAAATAAGGAATAAAATTGCCCGAAACCGTATCGATAAAGCCAGGAGCAGAAAACCTGAAAGGATCCTGGTACAATAGCGCACTGTTAAAGCTGTTCATGCCAAGGCTACCGGTATAAGCATGCGTAAAGGTGATAGAACTAAATTTTTCGGCCAATGCTCCAATGCGTGTTAAACCGGTGTAGGTTACCCGCCAGTTTGGTTTTGGCTTAATGCTGCTGAACGGGTTTGATTTGATGTTTGGATTTGATTGTTTGATAAGGCCCACATTTTTAGGATCAACGCCTGTATAAGCTGCTATAAAAGATGGTATGAGTACATCCTGTGCATATCGGCCATAACCGGTAAAGT
>JANPIA010000441.1:0-19768 GCA_031424735.1 Segetibacter sp. | reverse complement strand
GGATAGGCAGTGTAAAGCAATGTATCGTTGCCCAACATCTGCGGAGCAAATTCATTGAAAAACACAGACAAAACAAAACCAACAATTACTCCGGCAACTGCAGCGGCACCCGTGGTTCTTCTCCAAAACATACCGAGGAAGAACATAGCAAATACACCCGGGCTGATAAAGCCGGTGTACTTTTGAATATAAGTGAAACCGCCTACACCACCTATTCCCAGTATATCGTTCCAGGTAAATAATACAGCAAGTATCATGGCAGCAAACACCGCGATCTTGCCAATTTTCACAAGGTCCTTTTCACCCGATTTTTTTGAAAAATATCGCTGGTGAATATCGAGTGTATAAATGGTGGAGATACTATTGACCTTGCCTGCCAGCGACGCTACAATAGCGGCTGTTAATGCGGCGATGGATAACCCTTTGATGCCTGTTGGCAAAAAGGTAAGTACAGCCGAATAAGCGCCGTCTTTACCACCAACCAACTGTGGCAAATGACCATTTTTATACAATACATAAGCAGCTATACCCGGTAACATTACGATTACTGGCATCAGCAATTTCAGCAAGCCTGCAAATAAAATACCGGTACGTGCAGTTTGCAGATCGGCCACCAATGCGCGTTGTGTAATATATTGGTTACATCCCCAATAGTTCAGGTTGATGATCCAGATACCAGCGAGGTAGGAAAGAAGACCCGGGAAGGTGAGGTATTTGTTGATGGCTTCCTGGTTAGAGGAGGCATCGGGCTTTGGTATGATCATATGGAAGTGATCGGGCGCCTCTTTCATCAAAGCTTTGAAACCAGCGATGGCATTGCTTCCAACACCAAAATATTCGCCCACTGTGGTTAAGGCGATGTAGGTGGTAACGAGTCCGCCTATAATTAAAACTGCTACCTGTATTACATCGGTATAGGCAATCACCTTCATACCACCCAGCGAAATAATGAGTGCAAATGCTGCCAATCCTATCATAATGGCATGAAGGTATTCTCCACCCATTAACCCGTTAATAGCTACCGCACCGAGATATAATATTGAAGTAAGATTTACAAACACATAGAGGAATAACCAGAAGATGGCCATTATCAAAGCAACCGATTCATTATACCTCGTTTTCAAAAATTGAGGCATGGTGTAAATATTATTTTTCAGGTACACCGGGATGAACCAGACCGCCACGATAATGAGGGCTATGGCTGCAATCCATTCGTAAGCTGCTACCGCAATGCCGAGGAAAAAACCTTCGCCACTCATACCTATAAACTGCTCTGCAGAAATGTTTGAAGCGATGAGCGAAGCACCAATTGCCCACCAGGTAAGGGAGCCTTCCGCCAAAAAATAATCGTGCGATTCACTAATGGCTGCCTTCTTCTTTTTATGATATATCCAATAGCCATAACTGGCCACGATAACAAAGTAGACGATGAAGACAATATAGTCTGCAGTTTGAAGAGTTTTCATTATAGCTTGCTTTGGTTTTAGATTGCTAAATATAGCAGTTTATATCATTGGATAAAATCAAATTCAGTTGCCTGGTGAAGATTTACGTTAATAGGTTTTATTTCTACTGAAAATGGTTAAAAAGCGGTTGCAGCCATTGATAAAAAAAGAAGACTGTTCAACGGTTAATCGTCGTTTGATTTAAACGCAAAAATAAAACAAGAGCGTTAGGTGCATTGCATCAGGCATTCACAAGCGCCCTGTCCAAATGAACATAACCACCGTCTACATGAATGAGTTGACCGGTTGTATGGCTTGATTTTGACGATAACAGGAATGCCACCATATTGGCTATTTCTTCGGAAGTGGTCATCCGGTTTTCAAAGGGAATTTTTGAAGTGATGTCTTTTAGCTTTTCTTCTTTATTGGGTAAAGTTTCTATCCACTTTTCGTACAAGGGTGTCCAGCACTCGGCTACGATAACGGCATTTACCCTTATACCATATTTCAACAATTCCACTGCCCATTCGCGGGTTAAGGCATTTCTTCCACCATTGGCTGCAGCGTAAGCCGATGTGCCTCCCTGACCGGTTTCAGCGGTTTTAGATCCGATGTTTACAATAGAACCTTTGGAAGCTTTTAAAGCAGGTAAAGCATAATGTGCAACCAGGTAATAATGCACCAGGTTTTTATGGATGGACGAAATGAACGCTTCGTAATTACCATGCTCTAAATTCACCCCGTCGTTCACGCCGGCATTGTTAACAAGTCCATCAATTCTTCCGAAGACTGCTTCAATTTCTTTTACTGCTTTCTCACAGGTGGAGGGGTCATTCAATTCGGCTACTACCTGGAAAGCATTTCCTCCAGCCGCTTTTACCTCATTTACTGTCTTTAAATTATCCTCCCCATTGCGACCAATAATGCAAGGTATAGCGCCTTCCGCAGCCAGCACTTTTACAATGCCTTCCCCAATACCCTTGGCGCCTCCGGTTACAATTACTACTTTATCTTTTAGTTGAAGGTTCATGATGGCTTATTAAAGGTTGTAAAAGTTCGATGCATTTCCACCAAAGAAAGCGGCGTTCTCATATGTAGTAAATTCTGCAAAATAATCGTGAACAATGGCTAATACTTCGCCGTACGATGCAGCTACCAAACATACCGGCCAGTCCGAGGCGAACATTATTCTGCCGGGGCCGAACGCTTCGGCAACAACATCAATATAGGGCGCAAAGTCTTGCTTCGTCCAGTCTTTCCAATCCGCTTCTGTTACCATCCCCGAAATTTTGCACCAAACATTTTCGCAGGCACCAATGCTCATGATGTCTTTCCGCCATTCATCTATTTCACCCTTCCTAATATTTGGTTTAGCTATGTGGTCTATCACAAATTTTTGATCGGGAAAGGTGTTGACAAATTCCGTCACGTATTTCAACTGGTCGGCAAATACAAGGATGTCGTATGTGTAACCAAAATCTTTCAGCAATCCAATGCCCCGCATAAAATTCGGTTTCAGCATAAGGGCACGGTCTGTTTCGCCTTGCAGTACATGGCGAAAGCCTTTCATTACAGGGTATTGTTTGTAATATGATAGACGATCGAGCACTGTATCTGCATCTGCCTGCAGTTCTATCCAGCCAACCACTCCTTTTATAAAATTATGCTTCGCAGATAGTTCAAGCATGAAATGGTTATGTTCTTCTGATTGATCTGCCTGAACCAATACACATCCATCTATATTATTATGCTTCAATAAAACCTCGAGGTCGGCAGGCATAAAATCTTTCTGAATAACAGCCATATCATCCGTTATCCATGCATCGCGAATGGGATCGAATTTCCAGAAGTGCTGGTGCGCGTCAATTCGCACAGCATTGGATGGTGTACTTTTCAGTAAAGAATGATTTGCATTCTGTTCCATTTTCGCAGTAAATTAATTGGTGTATGCAACCACATTTTGTTTGGAAGAACCCAATCCATCAATGCCCAATTCAACCACATCGTCAGGTTTTAAATATACCGGTGGATTAAAGCCAAGCCCAACGCCTCCAGGGGTTCCGGTAGATATTACATCGCCGGGAAGCAAGGTCATAAACTGGCTGAGGTAATGAACAAGAAATGGAATTTTAAAAATGAGGTTCGATGTATTGCCATCCTGCATAGATTGGCCATTCACTGTTAACCATGCCCTTGCTTCGTTAATGCCGGGCACTTCATCAGGTGTTGCCAGGTACGGACCAAGTGGCGCAAACGTATCACAGCTTTTACCCTTCACCCATTGCCCGCCTCTTTCCAATTGAAACTCGCGTTCGCTGTAGTCGTTGTGTAAGCAATAGCCTGCCACGTAATCCAACGCTTCGGCTTCCTCAACATAAGTTGCCTTTTTGCCAATGACAACGGCGAGCTCCACTTCCCAATCCGTTTTTGTACTGTTTTTTGGAATCACCACATTATCAAAAGGCCCAACCATAGAAGAGGTGGCTTTAAAAAAAATGATTGGTTCCTTTGGGATAGCGGCACCGGTTTCTTTTGCATGGTCTACATAATTCAATCCAATGCAAATAATCTTTGAAGGTCGCGCAACGGGTGCACCAAGCCGAACATCATCACCAACTTCATGCAGTTCGTTATAGCGATGTTCTATAAGTTCCTGCAATTGCACCAGGCCATCCGCAGCAAAAAATTCTTCGTTGTAATCCTTTATCCAGTCAAATACATCGTAGCGTTTGTTGTTTATAATTACGCCCGGTCTTTCGTGGCCGGCTTCTCCAAAACGTATCAGCTTCATTGTAATATTTTAAGTTGTAAGTGTAATCAAATATAAACAGCAACCCAATAACAATTAATTGTTCAACCTTATAAAACCTCCATCTATTGCATAATCGTTGCCTGTGATAAACGAAGCCTCATCACTACAGAGATAAAGTATCAGAGAGGCAACCTCTTCCACCGTTCCCATTCTGCCAATTGGTTGCGATTTGGATAATTTATCAAACATTTCTTTTTCGTTGCCGGGATAATTTTTATTGATGAAGCCGTCAACAAAAGGCGTATGCACACGTGCTGGCGAAATGGTATTACACCTTATGTTAGCCGACAAATAATCACGTGCAACCGACAAGCTCATAGCATGTACCGCACCCTTGCTCATGCTATAGGCAAACCGGTCGACAATGCCCACCTGCGCGGCAATAGACGAGAGGTTGGTGATGACGCCTCCGCCGTTACTCTTCATGATGGGTACGGCAAAATGAAGGCAATTATAAATACCTTTTACATTCACATTAAACACACGGGTAAAATCTGCTTCCTTTGTGTTTTCAACATTGCCAACATGGGCAATGCCGGCATTGTTTACAAGTATGTTCAAACCTTTTATCTCATCAAACACTGCCTTTACCTGATCCTGGTTACTTACATCGCATGAATGGGCAAACGCTTTTACACCAGTAGCTTCCAGCTCGTTTATGGCATTAAAACTACTGTCTGCCGAAATATCAATAATGTGAACGACAGCGCCCTGTGCTGCAAAAATTTTTGCAACAGCTTTGCCTATCCCGCTTCCGCCACCGGTTATGGCGGCAACTTTTCCTTCAAGTCTGAACATAAAACATCTGTTTATCTACTCAATTACAGGTTTAGGTCTATATCCCTTCCAACCAAAATACAATATCACTAAAAAACAAACTAATGGTACAATATAACCTAATTGAATATTACCCGTTCCATCAGCAATGTAGCCGAATATTCTTGGTAAAACAGCGCCTCCAACAATGGACATGATCAGCAAACTGCTGCCATATTCTGTATCGCCGCCCAACTCCTTTATACCAAGTGCAAAAATGGTTGGAAACATGATAGACATGAAAAAGCAAATTCCGATAACCGCATAAATCGTGATCATGCCATGCCCCGAAATTGCGACAAAGCATAACAGAACATTTATGGCTGCATATATCGCCAACAACTTATTGGGCAAAATAAACTTCATTAAAAAAGTGCCGAGAACCCTGCCAATTAAAAATGCCAGCCCGCAGGCACCCAAAAAATCTGCAGCACGAAGCTGGTTTACACCCGCTGATTCAGTCGCATAAAGAATGAATAAACTGAAAACCGAAACCTGTGCACCTACATAAAAAAACTGCGCTATAACGCTCCATGTTAAATGCTTGTGCTTGAAAGCATGAAAGATGCTTTTGCTTGATTCCCGGCCAGCTTCCTTATGTTGTATTTTGGGTAGTTTGGTAAAGGCGAAGATTAATGCAACCAGCAATAACACGGCGCCTAAAATAAAGTAGGGCGTTTTAACGGATGATGCTTCCGAAGCCAAAGCAATTTTGCGTGCAGGCTCTGTCATTACCGCGAGTTCGGCGTCCGTATAACCTTTTGTAAATATTACCCTGGCACCTATAATAGGGGCAAGAAAAGCCGCCAGCCCATTAAACGACTGCGCAAGGTTAAGGCGCTGGGTACTCGTATCCGGATCGCCGAGTACACTGGCATAGGGGTTGGCGGCAGTTTCCAAAATAGTTAATCCGCAGGCAATCACAAAAAGGGCGAACAGAAAGAAATTGTACGATTGAGTGTTGGCTGCCGGTATAAATAAAAACGATCCGATGGAAAAGAAAAGTAAGCCTGTAATGATGCCTGCCTTATATCCAAACTTCTTCATAATAAAACCTGCGGGCAATGCCATTAAAAAGTAAGCGATGAACACAGCTGAATCTACCAGTGTTGATTGCGTGGTGGTAAGTGTAAACGACTTTTTTAAATGAGGAATCAGTATCGGATCCAGGTTATGCGCAAAACCCCAGAAAAAAAATAACGAGGTTACCAATATAAATGGCAAAAGATAATTGTTTGCACTTTTCATATAGCGTTAGATGATGGTTTGTGCCCAGGCTTATAAAATTACCATGAAGATAGCGACGCAAAAGATTGATTGTACATGCTGCCTTTTTTTAACTGGATAACAATTATATCCCATGTTTTCATTAATGGGTAAAAAGCTGTTTTAAAATCAGCATAATACCATTGGCTGCCGGTAGTTAGCCAACAACCCTCGGTTTGTGGCGTTACCAAACTTCCTATTGCTTGCCGAACAAAATTTATTATCACGCCTTAAAGTTTGTACTAAAAAAAATCCGCACTCAAATGCGGATTGGAAAATAACAGGAATAATTTTTATTGAATTATTCAGGCACGGGATCTTCTCTCCTCCAAACGCCTGCTTACTTCCGCCGTAACAATACCACCAATCAAATACATGCCAATGGTCATTAGTTTGGTTCTGGGTTTTTTGCTGTTTGCACTTTCAACCAAACCAAGGTGCTCAGGCAATGCCACTGCTCCTATGCCGGCGGCAAGTCCTAACAAGGCGCCACGCTGCCATGCATGGTGTTTTCCACCAGCACCTGCCATACCATAAAATAAGGTATTGGCAAGCAGTTCAAATAAAGTGGTGATGATAAATAGTTGGTCTTTTTCCGGCACCTTCAGGTCGATAGACTGTAAAAACTTACCAAACGCCTGCATGCCAAGCTTATCCATGCGTGGAGCTTCTTCATCAAAATGACGGATCACTTCGTGTAAAATAGTGAGTACGGTTGCCCCGACAACTCCACCTTCAAGCGCTGAATCTGTGTGCATAGGTATAAGATTATTATCTGTTGATGATATAACCTGATACCCTTAAAATATAATGCCATCCCTGCAGCAAAACTTCGCGTAACAATAAAGAATGATTTTGAGCCAGGCGAAGTTTCATTGGTCAGCTTTACTTGCGTCGCCCACTGGTGCGCCTGCAAAACATCAGCAATGAAAGTGGTTTAACAATAAGTAGACTTGCAAAACGGACCTTTTTTAAGCATGGCTATACAGCCTTTATCTTAATTACAATCTTTTTTACCACCCTGTTGCCTCCCGGTGTAATATTAGGACGATGTGCGTCTGAAGGAAAGAATAGGAAAAACCTGCCGGGCTTTCCTGAGTAAATTTTACCATCGGCTGTATAATTTGCCACATCCCGCTTTTCATCGTACTCTTTTGTAACCGTTGCTTTGGAAACGGGGTACACTCCCATCATTTCTTCTCCATCAATTATATATTGCAGGTCGATGTACTTTCGGTGCGATTCCCAGTTCGTCTTATCAAAATCTTTGGATGAATCGGCGGTTACAGAAGCAAATACATTGTCTCCATCAATTGGATATTTGCCTTTCGCAATTTTGTTTAGATCGGTATTTTTCAAATAAGCAAAAGCTTTGTCCCAGTAAATTTTATTAGCATGATACTGGCGTGCAAACTCACGCACATCAACCGTTTTATGCACGTCAAGTTGCAGCCCACCCAGCCAATCCTTTTTCTTTAACCATTTTTTGGCTTTATGCATGCTCCATGTTTGCGAGCTTACTAACTGTGTAGTTGCATCTAAAGCCATCGACCCAAATAGTAATGCGAAAAACAAATAAAGCAATCCCTTTTTCATTGACAAATATTAATAAGTGAAAATACCATTATCCATTTAACGACTCACGGTCTAATTTCCGCAACACTGTAAAATGATGTTTCGCCTTTTTTAAAAATTCTAAACCCTCACCAAACTTCCAATATGGTATTCCCTTATCGTGATTTGATTGTGATATCCTATACAATACGTCCCAATGATCCGTAAATATTTTGTGCGCCTGAAATAAGGTGTTACCATTTCCATAAGCGTGGTGTGGTTCAGCGCCACTTCCATTAAATTCCAAGATAGAAAAATGCCCATTTTTCAGATCTTCAATTGAATTGCATTTTATATCGTACCTGCCATAGTAAAAGTGTTGGGTGTAGTTGCTGAGGTCGTCAAAAATTTTTAGAAGCCGATCATCAATTTCGTGTGCAAGGCTTATCAGTTTTCCCCCACGGCTAAGGTTGGCCGCCCACGATAAACGAAATATTTCACCTGCAGGAATCACTTCATCAAGATGTGGTTTGTGTTTGGAAAGCAGTTCGGCGGGAAAAAAACCAGTGCGGGGTGGATAATTTAGAATGAGTTGTTGCAGCGTACTTATTCCGTCGCCTACTACCTCCGGCATTTCTTTTTTCAAGAAACCGCTTATTACACCGCTATCCTTACCCGGAAACCGGTAGTAAAAAACGATTACTTCAATTGGTAATTTAATTAAATCCTGGATAAGGTAATTGACCGGCATTTTTTGATGATAGGCCCGGAGCGCTTCTATGTTGTCTATTTTTCGAAACATAAAACCCATCATACCAACATCCGGCTTTACTGCAAATGGGTAAGTAAAATTTTTTGTTACAATACGCTCCACTTCATTAAAAGAGAACGACGGAGAAATGTAAAATGTTTGGGAATAAGTAGAAGGAGGCAACTGATCATACATCTCCTTTTTGCTTTCACCTTCAAAACCACCAAAAGTAAGCGTAGGATTAGAAGCGGTAAAAAACCAAAACGAGCGGGCTTTTAAACAATACCACAACCAAAAAGGATAAATCGGGATATATTTTATACGATAGTCCCATCGCTCCCAATTAAAAAGTATGTCGAATATCTTTCTGAAATGCATTCCGCCAAAAATAGCGTTTGGCGTATGAAACTTTTGTTACACAACTGCTTAAGTTGTTGAACATGGCATTTGGAAGAAAATGCCTAAAACTCATCAGGCTCTGAAAGGCTTGCTGTAATAGTTGGAAGTTCTGTACCATTCTTTTTGGTTAGGACGGCAAACCTGACAGCTCATAAACATTAAGGAGGCAACAACTGATAATAAAAGGACCTTTTTCATGCGAAATATATTTTGTGGATTTGCATAGGTACAATCCCATACTGTGCCAAAGGCTAAATAATTGAAAGTCAATGCGCTAACTTTTTAGCTTGCGTTGATTATTTCCGTGGATTAGAAAAAGTTCCACTTCCGGGAAAAGTACAAATGCGGGATTTTTAAAACCACGCGAAAAAAAAGGGCTCCTCCGTGGAAACGGAGCAGCCTCTAACGATTGCTTGCCATATGAAAATCTTGAAAATTATTTTTGTGCTAAGTATTATAGCTTACTTTTTTCTTATACCTTACATCGCCTTTAACGATTTGCCTGTTTCTAACGATTGCCTGCCATTTTGATTTGTTTCCCTGCTTTCTGATGTAAAAGTAATACGGTATTTACTCCCGCACTAACCAAGTTTTGTTTGTTTTAATTACACCTAAAGTACCAGCCACCCTGTAAAACCCTTTATGGGCGGCATTTTGATTAAAATTTTTTAATTATGCCCAACGTGTTTTTTGTACACATTATAGGTTAAACCTTGCCAGCCAAACTGGATATTATTTCCCAAATTTCTTTTTTAGCATAGCAAGTGCATCGTCCATTGGCAAGGGATCGCTTATGATTGCTGGTTGTTTACTTATGAGCGGTTTGGGTGGCGGGGCTACTCTTTTTGATGCCTCCTGTGTTTGTTTAATTGATAGAGCGATTCTTTTACGGGTAACATCAACCTCCAATACTTTAACTAAAACATGCTGGTTTAATTTTAAAACTTCGTTTGGGTCGGCGATGTATTTGTTTGCAAGCTCCGATACATGTACAAGCCCATCCTGTTTTACGCCGATATCGATAAACGCTCCAAAACGGGTGATATTCGTTACAACTCCCGGCACTACCATTCCCATAGTTACTTCTTCTATTTTATAGATGTTGGCAAATTCAAACTGTTGCGCTTGGCTTCGTGGGTCCAGTCCCGGCTTTTTCAATTCGTTTAATATATCCCGGATCGTTAATTCGCCAAATTGTTCGGTGATGTATTTTTTTATTTCCACCTGATTAATCAATGCATCATTACCAATCAGCAGTTTTATATCGGTATTCAGGTCTTTCGCCATTTGTTCAACCAATGGGTACGTTTCGGGGTGAACAGCACTGGCATCTAACGGATACTTACCATCGGTAATCCGGAGAAAGCCTGCGCATTGTTCGTAAGCCTTTCCACCCAGGCGTGGTACTTTTAATAATTCTTTGCGGCTACTGAACTTTCCAATTTCCTTCCTATGTTTTATGATGTTATCCGCCAGCGCATTGCCAATACCGCTAACATAGCTTAACAAATGTTTACTGGCCGTGTTGAGGTTTACGCCAACCTGGTTAACACAGCTCACAACAGTTTGATCCAACCGTTCTTTTAACCTAGATTGGTTTACATCGTGCTGGTATTGCCCAACGCCAATACTCTTCGGGTCTATTTTTACCAGCTCCGCCAGCGGGTCCATCAAACGCCTGCCTATACTTACGCTACCGCGTATGGTCAGGTCTTCATCGGGAAATTCTTCGCGGGCAGTTTCGCTGGCGCTGTAAATAGAGGCACCATCTTCATTCACAAGGAAAACAGGCAAACCAATATTCAATTTTTTGATGAATTGTTCCGTTTCCCTGCCTGCTGTACCATCCCCAATAGCAAATACTTCTATTTGAAATTCCCCGACCAAGTGCCTGATAACCTGTTCCGCCTCGTACATTTTATTTCCTTCATGAACATAGATCAAAGCAGTTTTCTTCAACTCTCCCTTCTCATCGAGGCAAACCACTTTGCAACCCGTTCTGTAACCAGGGTCGATAGCGAGTATTCGTTTACTGCCTAAAGGTGAGCTCAATAATAACTGACGAAGGTTCTCCGCAAAAACATTGATGGCATCTTCATCACCCCTAATTTTTAAAGCGGTGCGGAACTCGCTTTCCAATCCGGGTTGTAGTAACCGTTTATAGGAATCCTTAATAGCCTTCTTCACATGCACATTACAGTTACTCATTCCCTTAATAAACTGTTCTTCAATTATCTGAATGGCCCGTTCTTCTTCCGGCGATATACCAATGCGCAAAAACCCTTCTAAAAAGCCGCGCAATATCGCAAGTATACGGTGCGATGGAACTTTTGATATCGGTTCTGAAAAATCGAAATAATCTTTATACTTAATTCCCTCTGTTTCTTTATCGGGCACCACCTTGCTTTGCAATGTTGCTTCACTTTCAAACAACCGGCGCATTTTTGCTCTTACCTGGGCATCTTCATTAATCAACTCAGCAATTAAATCGCGGGCACCTTGTAAAACATCTTCTTCTTTTAAAACCTGCTCATTTATAAAGGCAGCAGCTTCCTTCATTACATCAATATCGTTTTGTTGCAGCAGCAACATAGCCATTGGCTCTAAACCGTTTTCTCTTGCTGTTTGTGCTTTAGTTTTTCGTTTTGGTTTGTAGGGAAGATAGATGTCTTCCAGTTCGGCTATTGTGGTTGCTTTGTCCAATTTTGCCTGGATGGCTTCTGTAATGTTGCCTTGCTCAGTAATAGTTTTTTCAATGAAGTTTTTACGGTCACTTAGTTCCTTTAAAAACTTAGCCTCCTCCTGAATTTGATGCACCTGCACCTCATCAAGGTTACCGGTAACATCTTTACGATAACGGGCAATAAAAGGGATGGTAGAGCCTTCGGATAATAAGTTTAGTACCGCCTCCACCTGTTGTGCTTTCACCTTTATCTTCAATGCTATTTCCTGTGCAAATTCTACCATAGCCATTATTGTATTTTTTGTGGGGTGCGAATGTAGGTGGTGGGTTGGAAAAGAAAAAATTGAAGATTCAATTGCGTGCCGGATAGTGGACCCGACTAACGTATCGCTTAGCTAATGTTGGTAAATACAATCGATCGTATATGGATGCGAACCACGACGGTATGCAGCCGTCAATAACTTATTTCAAAACCTTACAATCCTTCTTCAAAAAACTAGGCTTTCGGGTGCGACTTTTTGTGAATGTCCTTCAACCTGTCGATGGTATTATGTGTATAGATTTGGGTGGACGCCAGGCTGCTATGACCGAGCATCTCCTTTATGGCATTTATGTCGGCACCGGCATTGGTTAAGTGTGTTGCGAAAGTGTGACGAAGCACGTGCGGGCTTTTCTTCTTTAAAGTAGTTACCGGTGCAAGTGTAGTGTTCACCAGGCGATAAACATATTTTGCATACAGCGGTTTGCCGTTGTCTCTCACCAACAGGTTCGGAATTTGATCACCAATAAATAAGATTTGTTTTTGGTTTATATATGATTCAATGGATTGGCTAAGTTGTTTGGAAATAGGAATAATCCGCTCCTTGTTTCCCTTACCCAAAACTTTTAACTGGCAGTTGCCACCATCCACATGGCTTTGCTTTAAACTAATCAGCTCATTTAAGCGCATACCGGTGCTGTAAAGAATACGAATAACGAGTTCATCGGTGATACCAGACCAATCGTTGCTGAAAGGGGATTCTTCCAGTTTCTCCATATCCTCTCTTATTATAAAAGTTGGCAAACGCCTGCTGATTTTGGGCGCTATCACAGTAGCCACCGGACTTTTTGCGAGCAATCCCAATTTTACCTGGTTCTTAAAAAACGATTTAAGCGTGGAAATTTTCCGGCTAATGGTTTTGGCGCTATTTTTTTCTTCTTTTAATTCCGCAAGCCAGCTTTTTATAAACAATGAAGTTATTTCGTGAATAGCCAGTCCTTCGTACTGGCGGATCAGGTATTGAAAAAATTGTTCGAGATCGTGTTTATAGGAGATAATGGTGTGTTGCGAATAGCGCTTCTCAAACTGGAGATAGTTGAGGAAGGTTTGGATTTGCGGATAGTGGGTATGGGGCATAAAAAAACTGGTGGCATAAAGTTAAGCAACCTGATGCAACCAGTTAAATATCGGGAAGAAATGAAATTAAGTTTCGAAATCGCCGTTTGCCATTTTCTGGCGGTAAACTGCTTTCAACACCTCTGTTCTACGTTGAATAGAAGGCTTAATAAAAGCCTGACGCTCCCTTAATTGTAACAAAACCTTCGACTTCTCAAATTTCTTTTTGTACTTCTTAAGTGCTTTGTCAATGTTCTCGCAATCTTTTGAATCGATAATTAGCATATGATACCCCCTTTGGTAATTTTAGGTCGGCAAAGATAGGATAACTCATCAAAAATCCAAATCGGTAAAAAAGTTATTTAAAAACAGGAAAAGTTAATTTGCGGCATGTTTACAGGAATTGTAGAAACCATGGGGTCGGTCGATAAAATTTTGATCGATGGAGGCAACAGGTCTTTCTGGATTTCATCATCCATTACGCAACAGCTCAAAGTTGATCAAAGCTTGTCGCACAATGGGGTTTGCTTAACCATTGAGGAAATTGATGGCAACTTTTACAAGGTGACAGCGATTGAAGAAACGTTGAAAAAGACAAACCTGGAAATGCTTGAAAAAGGCACTTTGGTTAACCTTGAGCGCTGCATGAAAATGAATGGAAGGATAGATGGTCACATTGTGCAAGGACATGTGGATACAACAGCAACCTGCTTAGAAGCCATACAACTGGAAGGGAGTTGGGAATACAAATTCTCTTTTTCAGAAAAGTTTAAACACCTTGTTATTGAAAAAGGTTCCATTTGCCTGAACGGTACCAGCCTCACCATTTTTAATATAACCGATACTACTTTTACCGTTGCCATCATCCCCTACACGTACGAACACACAAACTTAAACCAGGTAACAAACGGTTGGATGGTTAATTTAGAGTTTGATATGATCGGAAAATATGTGCAACGTTTTTTAAGCACACAGTCCTAATTTTCCACAAAGTGCTTTATTGTTATTTTGCTTGTATCGATTGCAGGTTGGAGCCACTTTATTCCTTCCTTAAAACCTAACCGGTACACAGGCAGCCGATGAACAGAAACTTTCAACGAGTCAATCACCAATGTATCAACGGAGGAATTGAAGTGTGTTCCAATTTTGGATTCAATATTTTTTACATAGATGGAAGCTCCCCTGTAGTGAACCGATGCTTTGTATTTACCCGCAAGCCAGTACATTGTTAGCACTGCTAAAATTAAGATTGATACTTTTCTATTAAGTGATGGTGTAAGTACAAACAGACTTATCATCATTACTAAAAACATAGATGGCAGGTATAAGTAGCGCCCAGATTCAAACGAACGGGTACTAATACCAAGGGATAGCACAGGGGCAACTAACAAAGTAATCATCGTAATGAAAAAAACAGCGGTGGTTTTATTTTGCCCGAGTTTTGACCGGTATAAAAAAATAAGCGTTGCTACTATAACTAATACTATCAAAAAACTGGTTGTGAAATATGCCTGTTCTCCTGGCGTAATAAACAGGCGGGAGAAAAAACGAAAGGCATTTGCCAACAGATTTTTCAACTGGAAAGAAACAAAATTTTGTCCCTCATAGTGCCCCACCACTTCGGCGGTAATAAGTTTACGCACTATTACATAAACGCCGCAAACCACCACTAACCCCATCGCATATAGTCTCTTCCTTTGCCGCACCAAACTCTCGGTTTCTAAAAATGCCAACCATAACAAAATGGCTGGCACCAGTACACTTTGCTCATAGGTAAATAACGTGGCGGCAAAAGAAAGCCACCCCATAAACAGGTGGCGGTTTTTTAGCTTAGCTGAAAAAAATAGTTGAAGCGTTACCAGAAAAAAGATTGCTGACAACACGGGAGTTCTACCCAAAATCCAGGCGATCGATTCAGAAGATTGAGCATAGATGAGAAACAAAGCCACGGTAAGAAAAGAAACTTTTTGTGCATGCTTTTTATCCAACTTCAACCAGTTTTGGTCAATAGATAATGTTAGAAAATACAATTGGATACAAACAATGAAATGCATAACCAGCGCGGTTATATGAAAGCCAAACGCATTCTTACCCCAAAGCCATAGATCGAACCGAACGAGCAGTTCGTGCAATGGCCTTACAGAGTTGGTTTGAAAATAGGTACCCTGGTCGGTAAGCGGAATGTGTACAAAATCGTCGTTGAGAAAATAAAGCGAACCGGGCCAAAACAGGATAACATTGATCAATGCCAACAATACAATAATAGGTATCCGGTATTTATTCATTTGCTTCAGGTAAACTTCCGCCAAGATAATAGTTAAAGTGCCGATGGAAACAAGCCAGCCTGAACTGGTAAAAATTTTTACCTGAAAACAATAAATCGCTCTCCTGTATTTGCATCCTGTACCTGCGTGGTTGCCATAGATAAAACTTCTTTATTCAAGATGACATCCCTTGTTACAAAGAGATAATGTACACCATGCACGGCAATAAACTTCTTTAGCAGTTCGCCAGCTTCTACATTTGGATGCAGGTTTTTATACTGGTAAAAGTAGGATCGCGAAATTGCATTTTCCAGGTAGTCTCTTTCCAAATTGTATTCAACATTTACCATAATGTCTGTAGAATCCGAAAGGCAAAATTCAAAGTTTTGGTTAGTGGACTTGCTAACGATATATGTGACCGGTAAAAAGTAAACGTTTGGATTTCTGCGTGAATAATAGGTGCCGGCATAAAACGCGCTGTCGGCTATATAACCCCCGGTAATGTTTTCATGATGTTGAAAATAAGTTTTCACTGCCTCGAGGTAAGATTTAGAATAAGGCTTGCCATCATAAACAAAGTTGCCGTTCTGCCGGAAGGTATCCACAAAAAAAGAACGATGCTCAACAGTTGCTTTGAGGGCAAGTGTTGCTATAAACATCAGCGAAGCGTACAAAAAAAACCGCGGCTTTGCCAGTTTATCCAATACCAACAAAACCATCAACCAGATAAAAACGGTAGCAACAATATGTGCGATGTATAGCAACTGGTAGGCATTGTCTTTTTGATACAGCAACCGCGCTAATAATAAGCCCATGCACGCAATCAGTACGACAAGCCCGAACTTACTAAACAAACTTTTTACATTTTCTGTAAATGTTCGTTTGGCGATCAAATAAAAAGGCAACAGAAAAATTGCAGCCAATAGGGCAATGTATAGCGAACAGGTAAAGATTGAAAATGCAATAAACTTCCAACCGGCAGCGGTTTTTGAAATGAAAATTTTCCAGTCGGATTGATAAAGCGCAGGAAGTTTATCGCCTTTAAACAAAAAATAAAAACCAGCCATCACCAAACAAAAAACGATCAACTTTAATATTTCATGTTTATACTGCCATTGCTTTTTTACAAAAAGCATGAAGAAAAAATAACAGGCAAGGGCTGGCACAATAGCTATGGCGCACACAAAAGAAACTACCGATAAAATCAGCAACCAATACAAAACCTGCTCCTGGTATTTATGCCGGTATAAACTTGCAAACACTGGGATCAGTAATAAATAAATTACCCTGAAATTCGGACGTTCCAACAGGTTGCCTTCAAAGTCGGTTATGAATATTTGGTGAAGTGATGGAAAATAATTGAGCAGGTTGGGAATAAAAAAAAGCAACGACCAGCAATATAACTTCTTGAGAAAATCTATTTTTTTCAGGGTTAACTCCTGCACCAAAAAATACAAACCGAGCACTACGCCAGAGAGAATAATGCCATGCCTTACAAACCTTTCCGCATCAACAGATGCCATAAAACCATCCGTTACCTGCATGATCATAGCAGTTAACCACAGTTCAAAATAATGGTAAGGCTCCACTCCGTTAAAAGCAGCATTGTAGTGATTGAAATAATGATTCAGGTTCTCCTGCCCGGTGGCATTCAAACTTTCAGCAATTTTGAGATAGAAAAAACTATCCGCCTGCTTGTACTCCGATTCAGGAAAAAGGTGAAGGAATAGAATGCTTAAAAAAACCGCCAATGCCAGCTCACCAAAAATGGAGAACTGTTTATCATCGTAGGTTGTATCGGCTTGAGGTAGGCCTTGTTTCTTTACAAAAAGCAAGTGAAGCAAAGGCAGCAGCAGCAAGTTTATTGTAACGCCTTTAGCAGCTAATACCGAATAAATACAAACCGTAATTATTAAACCCGCAATAAAACGGCTGAACAAACTGCCATAGGTAAACGATGCTTTATCGTTGGTGGACGCTATTTTTAAAAACGCATGACCAACAGAAATAAACCCGATAACAAACACGTATGCAATTAAAGACTGTACGAGTATTTCAACCAGGTTAATGTGAAGCATAAAATGCATGCACTTTAGAAATGATGAACTCCAGTTCGCTATTGGTAAGGGTAAAAAACAAAGGCAGGCGTAAAAGATGATCTGCGTAATAGTCAGTCATGGGCAGGTCTCTTCCATCGTGCTTATTAAAATAGTATTCGCTTGAGTGTAGTGGTATATAATGAAAGATAGAGAGGATGCCCTGTTCCTTCAGGTAAGCGATCAATGCCGTTCGTTCAGCAGTTGAATGTGTAAGCAGGTAAAATATATGCGCATTGTTACAAGCATACGCCGGAAACGAGGGCAGCTTTACAAAACCGTTTACTTCCAATGCACTTAATCCGTCGTAATACTTCACCCAAAGCCTTTTACGCTGTGCTTGTATCACCTCTATATTCTCCAGTTGCGCAAATAAAAAAGCTGCTGTTATATCCGAGGGAAGAAACGAGGAACCTACATCCACCCAACTGTATTTATCAATTTCGCCCCTGAAAAATTTTGAACGGTTGGTGCCCTTTTCGCGTAGGATCTCTGCACGCTCTATGAGGGAAATATCATTCAACACCACCATACCACCTTCGCCGGCAATGATGTTCTTCGTTTCGTGAAAAGAGAAAGCAGCCATGTGCCCGATGGAACCCAAAGGTCTTTCGCCAAAATATGAATCAATTGCATGGGCAGCATCTTCAATCACCCACAATTTATATTTAGCCGATAAAGCCATGATCACATCCATATCGCACGAAATGCCGGCATAATGGGTTACAACAATCGCTTTGGTTTTGTTATTGATGAGTGCCTCGATAGCCTGTTCATCTATACCAGGATGATCTGTTCGCGAGTCAGCAAACCTTATAACAGCACCACGTAGTACAAATGGATTAACCGATGAAACGAAGGTGTACGAAGGGGCGATCACTTCATCGCCGGGCATGATATCGCACAGCAGTGCACACATCTCCAAAGCGTCGGTGCAACTGGTAGTTAGCAATGCTTTTGAAAAGCCGTATCTCTTCTCTAAAAATTGCTGGCACAACTTTGTGTATTTTCCATCGCCCGATATTTTACCGGTGCCCACTGCGTCGCCAATGTACTGCAGTTCGTTACCCGAAATAAAAGGTTTGTTATAGGGGATATTATGCATGAAAAAAGTGCATTAATGAAAACGGCTTCTCAGTTTGGTAAAAGGAATTATCGGCTTCATATTTTCAGTAAAGTAACCACTTGTAATTTTAAGCAGTCCCTTTTTGCAAACAACCACGGGGCAACCCTCTCTAATAAAAATCACCTTACCCGCAGTTCGATTTTCTATGGCTACATCGCCAAAAATTTTTGCCTCCATAATTTTCACTGGTTCGCCGTTCAACATACAGATCGTTCCATTGTATGGGTAGCCCACTGCATCAATCAAGCGCTTGATATGCCCGGCAGATTTTTTCCAGTCGATCTTATAATCCTGTTCGTCGCGCCATAAACTATACGATGCGAGGTAATGATCCTGTTCGGCGGCCACAAGGTTATCGTCTACTATTTTCTTATACAACAACGATACAATCTTTGCATACAGGGGAGTAATTTTTTCCATTGCTTCAAGAATGGTCAGCGGGTAATCAATCATGATCTTTTCCTGCGTCAATACTGGGCCTTCATCGTAGCCTTCTGTTGCCAGGAAGGCCGTAACGCCCAACTCCCGTTCGCCGTTGATAAGGCTGTTGACCAATGGTGCAAAGCCGCGGTATTTGGGCAGAAGGGAATCGTGGAGTACAATGGTTTTATCAATTGAAGTAAAAAGCCGTTGCCAGCCCATTACAAAACGATAGATGGATGGATCTGCTTCATAGTTTTCTTTTGTTTTAAGGATGATGTTGTGCTGGTTGCAAAATGCAATAACTTCCTCATAAGGATCATTCAACACGTTTTTATCAGCATAGGTTGCCACCGCACGAACGGTTTGCGCGCCTTGTGTTTTCACATGATGTTGAAGCACATCGTAAGCCCGTCGTCCGCAAAGCAGGAAATCAATTTTTACCATCAGCTATGTTGATTGTTTTACTGGTGATATATAAAGGACGATTCTTTATTCCCTGGAAGGTTTTACCTACATATAAACCTACAATGCCCAATGTTGCAATGATGAGCCCGCACAAAAACCAGATGGACAACAACAAACTGGTGTAGCCCTGAACGGTAATGGAATGATTGAAATAACGATACAATACTATTGCACCCGCCACTAATGTTGACAACGATATGAGCACGCCTACGGTAGCAACAATCTGCAATGGCTTATCAGAATAACTTAAAATAATATCGAGCCCCAGCCTTACCAATCGCTTAAAATTATAG
>JANPIA010000440.1:0-1679 GCA_031424735.1 Segetibacter sp. | reverse complement strand
CCTTTTTATTTACATCTTTCGACTCTGACGATCCTTTTTGAAAAAGAAAAATAGAAAGCAAAACAAACAATGCCATTTGAAGGAATTCGCTTTCCCAGTTCTCAAATGTGGATTGAAAGAAATGCCCGGAACTGAAGTATTCGTTGATGTGTATTTGTTGCCCACCGTCTTCCTGCAGGTGGCGGTTGTGCTCATTTAATCCCGTAAGTACCTGGCCAACAATGGATACCAGAAATAGCACAAAAAATACTATGGACAGGCTGTTGTTCTTCCAAAACTTCATGGGAACTGTTTACCCTGTAGACTAAAAAATTATTCCACAACAGCACTTGTAGGCTAAAAATTTTTGAAACGGTCAATCTGCAGGAAACAATAATTTAATTACGTCACCAGGCATACAAAATTCACCAGCATTCAGTTTGTACTTCATTTTGATTATACCTTACTACCGATTAATTATCCGGACGAACAACCGATGAAAGAATTTTACCGGTATTCGTTTTATTGAAAACAAAAACATCAACACCGTGCAGTGCATGTCCGAAAAGATGTGGTTTAAATTTACCTCTCAGGTTTTATCGAACGTGAAGTAGAAATGCTTTCTAAAATTTGTACAGCAGTAGTGAAATTAAGGAATTGAAAAGAAGGGAAAGTACAATGTCAATAACCAAATTTATTTCTCCTGATAGAATTCAAAATTCCTAACCTTTCCTTATTCTCTATGCATAGAAAAATTATTTAAACGGAATTAATTCTCTTTCTTTTCCCGGGCAGTTTTTCGCCATTCCCAGGGAGGCGTTGGGTCAGGCATTTGCCACAATCCGGCACCTGCTGCCTGTGCTTGTTTTTGAAGCATCGCCCATTGTTTACTTTTATCAAATTGGGTATAATGCCAAACAGATCCCCTCTTTAGTAAGGTTTCGTTTACATTCACATCATCCACAAATGCAATGCCCACCACCCTGCCGTAGCGGTCTCTTTGCTTTTGTTGTACCTGAACTTCTTTTCCAAAAATCAAATCACTCAAAGCATTCTTCGACTGCGTACCATATTCTTGTCCTCTCTCCGGAGCATCAATACCATACAGCCGGATGCGCTCCGTTTTGTTGCCTTCGGTTAAAAGCCGGAACGTATCTCCATCGCTTATGCCCACCACTTTTCCTTTCAGCTGCCGGGTAGTCTTTACACCCTTCTCCTGTGCACCTTCTTTCTCCCTGCTGCCTTCATTTTTTGTGTTGTTGCAGGATAAAAAGAGACCAGCAAACAAAAATAAAATAATAGGTACCCTACTACAGCTGCTTAGTCTTTTCATGTTGTTGCTTATTTCAATGTTCTATTAAATTTTATAATTGAGTACTACACAAATTGATCTGTGCTCTCCGCAAACACTTATCTCAATACAAATAAAGTACAATGACTGCTCCAACTCTCAATGAATTCTGTCGGGAATCAGTCAAAATTTCTATGGCGTTGTAGCTATAATCGTGCTTACTGATTTAATCTGTTACAACGGTACTTCACCATTGATAGGCTCAAGATTGTTAGCTGTAGTGATGCAGTTAAAATAGAATGCCCTTCCAACGAAGAGCATTCTGTAAAGAAATAAAAACAGGCGTTAAAAAGATTAGGGGCCGCTACATAAAGCAAAGCCAAGGTTGGTATTCAAAGTATAGGATGGC
>JANPIA010000439.1:0-5980 GCA_031424735.1 Segetibacter sp. | reverse complement strand
ATCGCCCGCTTATAGTAGTCCGTCGCTTTCTCAGGCATGCCAGCCAACTGGTACATTTGCCCTATCAAAAACTCCCACCTTGATTGCTCCTGTTTATCGTCTGCTTCATTCAAGGCTTTACTTAAATAATAAGCGGAGCTGTCGTACACTTCCTGTTTATAAAACCAAAAGGAAATCACTTCGCTGAGATCGGTTTGCAACCGCTTCGGAAAGTTGGGATCGTGACGAAGTATTTCTATAACACCCGCCGCTTCCGGAATTTCATTCTTCTCTATATGGTTCCTGATCTGCCAAATGAAACTCTCATTTCTGCTGGGTGGACGGGAGGTTAGCTTCTTCCAGATGCTCTTCTTTTCTTTTGTTGCAATGCTGAATTCGCCCGTCTCATTACTTGCATTGCTGCCGATGGGTATATCGTATCCGCCGGCTTCCTTTGGAGCAAATGCAAAGTTGAGATATTGAAGGGTCATGTCTGCCGAGTCAAGATCTTTTTTAAAATGATATGCCTTTGCAAGAATGAGATACAGGTTGTCTATATAGCTGTTCCTGAGATCGTGTAAAAGAATGCCGGCGGTACATTTATATATCACGGAATCCAGTTCAGATTTATCCTGCGCGGTTACATCCAGGCTATAATTGTAAAAGGGAAGTAACAGTGTATAGTCATCCTTATTAGCAACTTTGGCGCGGCTTACTACATCGTTCAACCGGTTGTTTGCATTAAAGTAATAGTTGTAATGCGTAAAGGTGTTCTGCATTATTTTTCGCGGTAGCGTAAACTTTTTCTCTCCGGTTTTTTCAGATGCGAGTTTGCGGTTCTCATATTTTTCCGACTTCTTCAATTCCACTTCTGTTCCGGGTTGGGCATAACAAAAAATACACACTATGTTCAGCAATAGTGTGTACAAAAAATGGCAACGAATATGCTTCATAAATTCCCGAAGACTTGATAATTGGATCTGCATATAAATAATTTTAAAAGTAAGGTTATTTTTCGGTTTCAGGCTAAAGATGCAGCCCAAACAGTACCTTTAACCTTTACAAAACATTATGTCTAAAATAGACGCTACCACTACACTTAAAAGCCTTAGAAACCGTTACCGGCTGGTGGTTATGAACGATGATACCTATGAAGAAGTAGTGACCTTTAAGCTCTCCCGGTTAAGTGTTTATGTAATGCTCAGCAGCATATTTGTTATACTGGTAGGACTAACGGTAGCCATGATAGTTTGGACACCTTTGAAACAATATGTGCCAGGCTACGGAAGCCAGAGCAGCCGTAAGGAATTACAGTTGCTAAAATATCGTACAGACTCTCTTGAAAATTCCATGCGTTTGAAAGACCAGTACATGGAAAACCTGCGCAAGGTTTTGAGCGGCAACGTTTCCGGTAAATATGATACGACAATTTTAAAGGTTCCCAAGCCCGAAGTTTCAAACGATTAATTTTCATTAACCAACATTCCCTGTACATAGCAAAGATGAACAAGCCCGATAACACGGAAGGCAACAAGTTGTTGTGGAAGTATGCAGGACTTACCGTACAAATACTTGTAAGTATTGGTGTTGCATTGTGGTTGGGAATGAAAGCAGATAAATGGCTTGCGTTTTCCATGCCATTGCTTGTATGGATATTACCTTTGCTCGTAATTATTGTATTGCTTTACCAGGTAATTAAAGACACTTCAAAAAAGAGATAATGTTTAATAAAAGTATGTTGCCGCTGGTTTTTGTTTTCCTGATAATTGGGGCGGTGGTGTTAGTTTTTAGAAACTATTTGCAGCAAAAAGGGGTGGATTGGCAGGTGGTGAGCGGTGGTAACCTGGTGTTGTACATTGTAACGGTGGTGTCGCTCAATTTGTTAACCAAAGGCATGGATGCCGTGGGTACACAGGCTTTTTTACGCAATGCTTACAGTGGCATATTGTTTAAATTGATGGCTTGTGCTGTTGCCGCCTTCATTTATATTTTGATTGCCGGTGGTAACGTAAATAAACCAGCCATTTTTATAATGATGGGTTTGTATTTCGTGTACACTTTTGTAGAGATGAGAATTGTATTGATGCATAGCAAACGAAAAAAGAATGTCGAAAACTGAGCACCCGCTACAGGCATTGTCTGATTTTCTTCCCCCCAATACTTTTGAACCCGTTGCCTTTTACCTTCAGAAGTATAAGGTACACCTTACCATCAGCCGCGAAAGAGCAAGTATACTGGGAGACTATCGTAATGCTCATCGCCAACACAATCATCGCATAAGTGTTAATGGTAATCTGAACAGCTATTCATTTTTAATAACCCTTTTACATGAGCTTGCGCACCTGCTTACGTTCGACCAGTTTGGCAACCGTGTTCAATCGCATGGGAAGGAGTGGAAAAAGATATTTGGAGAGTTGCTTGAACAGTTTGTGAGCAATAAAGTTTTTCCTGCTGATATAGAAACAGAACTTTCGCGATCGCTTGGCAACCCTGCTGCCAGTAGTTGTGCAGAGGATGAACTAATGCGGGTGCTAAGAGCATATGACCCGGTAAAGAGCGGGCACAAGTTGATAGAGGAAGTTCCCGCTCATGGTTTATTTAGGCTGAAGGATGGGCGTGTATTTAAAAAAGGGGAAAAGCTTCGAAAACGGTATCGTTGCGAGGACGTGAAAACAAGAAAGGTTTATTTGTTTAGCCCGGTGTTTGAAGTGGAGGTTGTTGGCTGATAGGTTGCAAAGTTGATGGGTTGATTAATTGAAAAACCTGGCAAGGGTTTCACGAGCATTATAACGTTTTCAGCATCCAGACATCGCAACCAAAATGGCCGGTATTGCCGAGCGGTCCTTTTAAATATTCGAAGCCATACTTTTCGTAAACACTTACCGCCTTTCTAAGTTCGGGCATGGTTTCAATATAAACCTGTTGATAGCCGAAGCCTGTCGCAAACTCAATGCATTTATTAATTAACGAACGTCCCAGCCCGAGACCTCTTGCCTGGGGTTGCAAATACATTTTCACCAGTTCGCATATACCACTAGGCAAGCCTTGCGATGGATAAATGCCGGCGCCACCCAAAATTTCACCTTGCGTTTCCGCTACAAAATAGTTGCTGCCGGATTGTTGAAAAAGTTCGTACAAATGATCGGTAGTATCGTCGTAGTAAACAGTGCCCGGTTTGTTTGCACCAAACTCGGCTAATGAATTTCTTACAATTACAGCAAGCATTTTATTATCGGATGGTTCGATGGTTCTGATGTTGATGTGCTGCATAGTTAGTTTGTTGGATGCCCAAAAATATTAAAGTACCAGTGTGCGACGCAACGCAGATACTATGAAAAATCAAATGCTGGTCACAAAAAAAAATCCCACCGCTAACAATGGGATTACTTATAACATAGAATTTATTACTACCACTTTTAGGCGACCGCTTTCTTCACCAACTCCGCAGCTTCGCTTAACAGCATGGCGCTTTGTACCTTTAACCCGCTCTCGTCAATCAGCTTTTTCGCTTCCTCTGCATTAGTGCCCTGCAGGCGAACGATGATGGGAATATGGATGTTCCCCAATTTATTATAAGCTTCAATAACGCCTGCGGCTACTCGGTCGCAACGCACAATGCCACCAAAAATATTTATGAGAATGGCTTTTACATTCGGGTCTTTCAAAATAATTTTGAAACCTGCCTCAACTGTTTGCGCATTTGCTCCACCACCCACATCTAAAAAGTTAGCAGGTTCACCACCGCTTAGTTTAATCATATCCATGGTTGCCATGGCAAGCCCGGCACCGTTTACCATACAGCCAACATTACCATCAAGCTTTACAAAATTCAGGTTGTATTGTCCGGCTTCTACTTCGGTGGGATCTTCTTCAGAAACATCGCGCATTGCTGCAAGATCGTTGTGGCGCATCAATGCATTTTCGTCGAGACCCATTTTGCAATCAACGGCTATTATCTTTTCATCGCTTGTTTTAAACAAAGGATTTATCTCCAGCATACTGCAATCCAAACCGCAATAGGCATTGTATAAGCTGGTAACGAATTTTACACAATTTTTAAAAGCCTCACCACTCAATCCAAAGTTGAAAGCAATTTTTCTTGCCTGGAAGCCCTGCAATCCACCGCCTGGGTGAACCCATTCTTTAAAAATCTTATCGGGGGTATTGTGCGCAACTTCTTCTATGTCCATACCGCCTTCGGTGCTGTACATAATCACATTCTGTCCTTTTGTGCGATCAAGTAAAATGCTGAGGTAAAATTCTTTGGTAGGGTTTGGTCCGCTGTAATAAACATCCTGCGCTATCAAAATCTTGCTCACCTTTTTACCCTGGGGCCCGGTTTGTATTGTTACGAGTGTGCCGCCTAAAATGTTCCTGGCAATATTGCTGATATCTTCCAGGCTTTTACCTACCGCAACGCCGCGTTGTTCTTTGCCTTCTATTTTTCCTTTGCCACGACCGCCGGCGTGTATCTGCGCCTTTACCACCGCAAAGTTGTTTCCGGTATCGTTTTTAATTTGCCTGTAAGCATCTTCGGCTGCCATCACGGTATCAACAGCTATACCTTCCTGCACAGGAACATTGTATTTCTTAAGTAATTCTTTGGCCTGGTATTCATGCAAATTCATACATAACAATTTTGGCGAAGATACTTGAATAAGGATGTAATGTTTGGAGGCAAAGTATTTTTTTTGAGGTATGCTTTTACTGCGATCGGATGACTGACACCGTTGTATAAGATTTAGTGCGCCTCCTTTTGTAGCAAGGTGTCGAAATATGTTTAAGCGAGGTTATAAATAAGTGATCATAGTTGGTGGTCATGGCTCCAGCGATGCCACAAACCGCTTCCGTTGGTCGCTTACCAACGGCATCTGGTCAAAATGATTTTCATTTTAAAAAGCTTTTAAGGTTGGTCTTAAAGTTTACTTAAACAAGGTTTGCAATGTTGTTGTTTCAACTTTGATATTTGAATTGTTCTATATTTGGGTTCTAAAATTTTTTTACATGAGAATATTATCTGCAATTGTTTTGATGGCTGTAGTTGGATGGGCATTCACCAACAAGTCGGCTGTAGTTAAAATGAATATTTCTACAGAAGCCAGTAAGATAGACTGGGCTGCTACCAAAAAAACCGGATTTCATAATGGTATTATTAAATTGAAAAGTGGTGAGGTTGTTTTAGAAAACAACAAACTGACCGGTGGAAAATTCGTGATAGATGTTTCTTCCATAAACGCCACCGATTTTGAAAATCCGAAAGACAATGGACTAATTAAACACTTGCTTAGTAAAGATTTTTTGGAAACCGATAAATACCCTGAAGCTACTTTTGAAATCACTAAAGTTGATTATAACGATGCAACCAATGCTACATTAACCGGCAACTTAACCATGAAGGGTTTGACTTTGCCCTTGAGTATTCCGGTTACCATAAGCAATGCCGATGATAAGCGATTCTTTGGCTTTGCCCGTTTTGCTTTCGACAGAACCATGTGGGGCGTTACTTACGATCCAACAAAGGTTTCGAAAGACGTGAACATAGGCGTGTACATTATTGCAAGCGCACCTGCTGCAGGTCAGTAATTTTACAAAAATATTTTTCCTAAGCCTTTCCAAACCGGAAGGCTTTTTTTATGCAGTGTCAGTTACATTGGTTTGTTTTATTTTGTTACGATGAGGCTTAAATTGTTTGTTTGGCTGCTGGTGTTTTCCCAGTGCACAACAGTGCATGTTGTGCGCACTCCCATCGTTAAAGGTGATTGGATTGGCGGTTCACACTTTTATAAAAAGGTATCATCGTGTAACTGGCAACAGCGCGATTCAATTGCTCTAAGTGAAATTTTTGCTGGCAATATACCATCGTTCTTAAAAAAGTTTGTTCGGATCAACACCAGTATTGTTACCGATAAGGGCATTGTACATGCGCATTATTTTGTTATGCCCGATTATATGAGCGTGGGTACAAACAACGATTGGGTGAGAGTTCCGTTAACACCAATGA
>JANPIA010000438.1:0-2054 GCA_031424735.1 Segetibacter sp. | reverse complement strand
CGCCAAAAATTTGCACGGCATCGGTGGCAACTTTTACTGCAACTTCACTGGCGTAATATTTAGCCATTGCAGACTGTTGGGTCATCTTCTCCCCTCTTACTTTAAGATCACAAGCCTGGGCTATCAGTAATTCGGCTGCTTCAATTTCGGTGGCCATATCCGCCAGTTTAAAACTTATTCCCTGGAAATTTGCAATTGGCTGATCAAATTGATAACGCTCTTTCGAATATTTTTTAGCTGCCTCGTAGGCGCCCCTGGCAATACCCAGGCTTAAAGCTGCAATAGAGATTCTTCCTCCATCCAAAACCTTCATAGCCTGGTGAAATCCATCGCCAACCTCGCCAATCCGCTGTGCATCATTGATATGGCAATTGTCAAAAATCATTTCTGCCGTTTCACTGGCCCTCATTCCTAACTTATTTTCCTTTTTGCCACCGCTAAAACCTGGTGTTCCTCTTTCTACTATAAAAGCAGTGCTGTTATTGCTTGTTCGCCTGTCGCCTGTACGTGCAATAACAACCGCCACATCTCCTGAAATACCATGCGTTATCCAACTCTTAGTTCCATTTAAAACCCACTCATCCCCTTCCTGAACGGCAATGGTTTTCATGTTACCTGCATCACTACCTGTGTTTGGTTCAGTTAATCCCCAGGCGCCAATAAATTCAGCGGAGGATAGTTTGGGCAAATACTTTTGTTTCTGTTCTTCGTTACCAAACAACATAATGTGGCCTGTACACAAAGAATTGTGTGCAGCCATACTCAAACCAATGGATCCGCAAACTTTTGAGATTTCCTGAAGTGCAACATTGTACTCAAAATACGATAGCCCGGAGCCACCATATTGTTCAGGTACTAAAATTCCCATTAAACCCAATTTGCCCATTTCCTTAAATAATTCTACAGGGAAATGCTGTGGTTCATCCCACTCCATTATGTGAGGACGTATGTATTTATTTGCAAAATCACGGGCTGTTTGTGCTACCTGTTGAGTTAAATCATCAATTTCAAAATCCATATTAATA
Source organism: Segetibacter sp. (assembly GCA_031424735.1). Lineage (GTDB taxonomy): Bacteria > Bacteroidota > Bacteroidia > Chitinophagales > Chitinophagaceae > Segetibacter. The sequence continues at coordinate 1,029 of JANPIA010000438.1, read as the reverse complement.
AGTTGACCGCTAAATTACTATAATCAGTTAGTGCAAATTCAAATGCATGCTTCACCTTAAATATTTAGGAGTTATATACAGCTTTGCCTTAAACAATGAAGGAACATGAATAAATCATTAGACCTTATGAGTTTCATCTTAAAAAGAAGATTGGAGCTACAAGTTTTTTTAAGCTGATTAGTGTAAAAAATAGCTTGGCATAAGTGTGGTATTAACTGGTATAATCTTTATCACTAATTGTCATAACATGAAACCAACCGATTATACAGGTGTTGTACCTGAACAGTATACAGGAAACGAAATTATTGCTGCGGCCGACAAGGGGTGTAAAAACATTGATGAGGCAAGGAATCTGTTCCAAATTGGCAAAAGCAGGTTGCTGGACGCAAACCATTGGAATGAATTATTAGGCGTGATGAGTGCCAGCTTTTGTGTAATGGATCGTAATGGAAACGCCACAGGAAGGCCTGTTGAACAAGGCAACTTATTAAGGGTTGACATACCGGGACCCGGTAGCAGTTCGGGTGATGGCTATGACTGGGTTTTAATTGAAGAATTAAAAGAAGTTGAAATAGAAGATGTACAAAGTATAGCTTTCAGGGTTCGCCCAACATTTAATCCGAAGGATACATCCCAAAATATTGCTCATTTTTACGACAAGGAGTCTACCAGTACGTTTATGGTAACCCGGAAAGGCAGTTCAGTTTATTCCACCATTGTAGATAGAAATATAAAACCTAATACCGATACCGATTCAATTGTTGATACGCTTCGAAATATGCCGGTAGCGATTGGAGCGATTGGATTGTTATCAAAATTGCAATGGAAAAGCCTGGCTGAAGGGCTGCTTAAAAGTGAATAATAAGAAATTATGTATTCTTCGCAGATTTATAGAGTGAGGTATGGACTGATCTTCTGGTAAAATTCAGGCGAAATAATATCAATCTTTTGTAAATCGGCAAGGCTTGAATAATTATAGCGAAGCTCGTCATAGCCAAGGGCACGGACGAGCAGAAGGCGGCGGTCAAG
>JANPIA010000437.1:0-1999 GCA_031424735.1 Segetibacter sp. | reverse complement strand
CCAAGAAACCTGATCACTTTTTCATTGGCGATAATGGAGTGACTGAATAAAAGAAATAGTATGATGAAGGAGATTAAACTAAAACCAATAGCGGCATATTGAAGATTGTGGTTCCTCTCCTCATTCGCTTTTAATTCTGCTGAGGCTATTTCCTGCTGCCGTAATTTTTCATCGAATGAAAGAGTCTGAAGTTGTCTTTGTTTTTGTTTGCTAAACATGGAATCGTTAGCAGCCCGGGAAATATCCTGGTATAAGAAGGCACTGTCAGCATTGAATTTTCTATAATAGTAAGATAGAAATCTTGCTGCATCGCGGATTTCTTTGGTGAAGCCCTTACCGGTTGAAAGTGACAAAGATTGTTTTGCATAGAAAAGCACAGAGTCCTCTTGAACCGTCTTTTCAAATAATCTGGCTATACTTAAAAAAGTTTGACTCAACCGCAGGTCGTTGTTGGCTACCCTGGACCAGGGAATACTTAACCGATAATATTCCAATGCCAAAGTATTTTGCCCGCTTTTAAAATTGATACTCCCTAATTGAGACAGCGCACTACCAATCAATCTGGGGAAATTAATTCTGGAAGCGATCGCTTTGGTTTGTTCTGCGTATAAAGTCGCTGAATCAAAAATCCGTAAACTATCATAGGCAGCCGCTATGTTAACATAGGTTGAAAGCAGGGCTTTACGGGCTACGTTATCATTTATTGTTTCTCCAACAGTTTTTGATCGGTATAAATACTCTAAAGCCTGCCGGTAATCTTCCTGAAAGATGTATAAATTACCAATGTTATTCAGGTTTCTCTGCTTGCCATCATGGTTATTAATTTTTTCATTGATTTGTAGGGCCTGTAAATTTACCTCCATAGCTTTTGTATAATTACCGAGTGAAGTATAAGCATTTCCGATCCTGTTTAAACTCACCGCTCTACCCTTTTCAAAGCCAATACGGGTGGCCAACGACAAAGCTTGCAGGGCTAATACCATAGTGGTATCAGGTCTAGATTCCCCGTATTCGAAACTCAAGTCTGCTAAGTGTAATACTCTGCTTGTGTCTTCCTTATCATTTTGCAATAAATGTTTAATGCTATCCGGGTTACCTGTTTGGGCATTGGTATTTACCACGGACACACAAACACATAGCAATAAAAGGGTTTTTTTCATGGCGGGTTATAAGGTGGTTGCGTTAACAGGGGTTGATTGGTAAGATAAAACCAACGGTTAACCTGCAGGAAAAAAATGATCCCTGCATTATCTATAAAAGCAAATAGTTAATTCGGTCTCCTATATTTTATCGGAGCAGCCGGTTCTTTCTTCAATTCAATCCCTTCCGTTTTTAGCAGCTTCATGGCTTCGGCAACAGCTCTTTCCAACTGGGGATCTTTACCCGCAATAATCGCTTTCGGGTCCTGGAACACTTCAACATCGGGTGCTATTCCATTGCCTTCCACCGCCCACTCTCCATCGGTATCAAAGAAACCGCCGCGGGGGGCAACCATTCTACCGCCATCTATAAAAGGCGGTGTATCCCAGGTGCCTACCAATCCTCCCCAGGTGCGTGTACCCACCAGTGGTCCGAGTTTGCTTTTGCGAAACATATACGGCAACAGGTCGCCGCCAGAGCCGGCATTCTCATTAATGATCATCACTTTCGGACCCCAGATACCCGCCATTGGCGTGGTAGAAACGGTGTGCCCTTCTACGCGGTTATTGAAGTAACCCTGCAGTTTTCGTCCCATCACATCAATCATATAATCTGCGGCGGAACCTCCGCCATTGTTCCTTTCATCTATCACAGCACCCTGCTTATCCTGCTGCGCAAAATAATACCGGTTGAAGTAAGTATAACCCGGATTGCCCGTGTTTGGTACATATACATACGCCAGCTTATTGCCCGATAGTTCGCTTACTTTCCGGCGGTTGTTTTCTACCCAGTTTCTCGAACGAAGACCGGCTTCGCTCACCACTGGTATCACGGTTAGCAAACGCGATCCTTCCAAACT
>JANPIA010000436.1:0-27481 GCA_031424735.1 Segetibacter sp. | reverse complement strand
AGTATATGTGCGTTGCTACTATTTTTTAAGTGCGGTATACAGGCTTTGCTCATAAAAAAAGTTCCCCGTACATTGATGTCGTGCATCAGGTCGAAACGCTTTGGTTCGGTTTGTTCGGTGGGTGTTAATGATATTGCCGAGGCGTTATTAATAAGTATATCGATGCCGCCAAAATGGGCTACCGCTTTATCCACGGCGGCTTGTATCTGTGCCTCGTCGCGAATGTCGCATTGTACGGCCAGGGCTTTGCCTCCGGCTTGTTCTACCTCGTCAGCAGCAGAATAGATGGTACCGCCTAACTTCGCATTTTCCTCAACGCTTTTAGCAGCCACTATAATGTTAGCGCCTTCTTTAGCTAAACGCAACGCTATTGCTTTACCAATACCACGGCTTGCACCGGTAATAAAAACAGTTTTGTTTTGGAACGACATGGCTGGTTTTTTTTGTAAAATAGCGAACATTCTGCGTAACTACCTATCGGTATGTTCGGTGGTGGAAGTGAAGGGAGAGATGCTGTTTAGGTAAGCAAAGCTTCGGCGTACATTTTTTCATCGAATCGAATTAAAAGGAACTCATCCTTTTCAACGATAGGTCGTTTGATTGCGCTGGTATTTTTTTCAAGGAAGGCGATCGCTCTCTTTTTTGTATGGATGAATGCCTGCTCTTCTTTAGATAATTTTTTAAAGGTGGTGCCGGTTTTATTGAGTACGTTCTCCCAGCCAAAACGGTCGCACCATTGCAGTAGCTTTTGTTTGGTTATACCTTCTTTTTTATAGTCGTGGAAAGTGTAAGCGAGGTGTTGTTTGTTAAGCCAGGCAGTTGCTTTTTTCACCGTATCGCAGTTGGGGATTCCATAGATCTCTATCATAACTACTTATTCAAAAATTCCAATATTACCTGTTCGGTTTCAGCACAGGCTTTTTCAAGCACATCATTTATAATAACCTTATCAAACGAATGTTTAAAAGAAAGTTCGTAAGCGGCCTTGTTAACACGGGTGGCAATGCTTTCCGCACTTTCCGTTCCGCGGCCTGCCAGCCGGATTTTTAATTCATCTACAGTTGGGGGTTCAATAAAAATTGAAAGCGAGGTATCTGGAAATTGTTGCTGAACGTGAATAGCGCCTTTTACATCAATATCCAGCATGGGCACTTTATTATGGCTCCAAATGCGTTCGAGCTCCTGTTTTAAAGTGCCGTAATATTTTCCTTCATACACCATTTCCCACTCCACAAATTCATTCTCATGTATCTTATGCTTAAAGTCATCTACACTCATAAAATAATAATCAACGCCATACTTCTCATTTCCCCTGGATAGCCTTGTTGCCGCAGAAATAGAAAATTCAAACTGCGAATACTTAGCCAGCAAATAACGTGTAATGCTTGTTTTGCCTGCTCCGGATGGCGCTGTAATGATGATGATCTTTTGATTCATAGGGACAAATAATGTGCAAATAAAGGAAAGTTCGGCGGCAGGCGAGCATTATCATTCGAATGTCAAAAAAAGCCTAAGCTTTCCCTCCTTTTGGTTAGTGACCTCTATTTCATTAGCTTTACCCGAATTCATTCATACAAATAATAGCTGATGTTGCCTGATAAAATTTCCAAGTTCGTAGAAACCTAACAGCTTAATAACCCCTCAATTAAGATAGAGTTCAAAAAAAGAAATACCATTATTGGTCTTTTTGTTAAGTTGAATGATTACGAAGAATTGAAGGCGAAAAATTTCTGGAGAATAGTTTCTGAAGCCCATCTTGAAAAATGGCATAAAACCAAAGATATCAACGAGGTGAAGCTCTTTAACGGAAGTGAGTTTACCCGTCTTTCTGTTATTAAGAAAAAAGCAGTCGCTCAGTAATACTATTGTTCTTTTTCTCAATAATTGCAGTTCACTGTTTCAAAAACAGGTGAGGTAGTGAACTGCAAATTGTTACTCCTCTTTCTCCTTTAGCAAATTAATATATTGCAGCCAGGGTCCTGTTTCCTCTTTGTATTGTTTCGCCATTACCCTAGTTATTTGCGATAGATGGGCAAGATCGTGTACCGTCCATGTTGCAATTAGCTGGCGAAGTGTTACCTCTCCAAATGCCGGATGAACGCCTTTTTTATCAAGTAATTTCTCCGTTAGTTTAGCTGAACTAAGCTTTTCAATATTTTGTTTTCTTGCACTTGTAAATGCATTCAACAGATTGTCCATCGATTTTCCTTTGCTTTCATTGAACTGTGCAAACCGATCGAACGGGATGAAAGTTTCAGATGTTCCACTCTCCAGTATAATTTCCATTCTTACCATCCAGTCCGTTTTTTCTCCATAAAGCAGGTGACCAACAATATCAAAGGCGCTCCATGTGTCGCCGCCTTCGTTTTTGTTAATCCAATCATCGGCTAAACCGGAAAGCAGTGTTTGTAAAACCGCTGGTGTTCGCTGTAGTATTTGTATGCTTTGGTTAAGTTTGAATTTCATAAAATTTTAGTTGCGTATTGAAAGGTAAGTGCAAAAAAAGGTATGCATTTACCGATAATATCAGGCAGCCAATCATGCATGAAAATTAAAATCTTATTTTCACAAGCCTTTACATTAGCGCCTTTAAACAAAATTATTTGCAATCACTCACCAATTTTGGCAAGCTGCTTACAGCTTCCTTTGCTGAACTTAAAAAGAACGATCCGCTTCGCCTTGCCGGTGCAACTGCTTTTTTCACCACGTTTGCATTGCCGCCAATTTTAATAATCCTCATACAGCTATTTGGTATGTTGTTCAGGATTGAAAACCTGGGCGACCAATTTTTTGAACGCATCGCAGATGTTTTGGGTAAAGAGAGCACTGCGCAAATCAAGATGACCTTTATGGGATTTAAATCGCTTGCACGCAACAATTACATTACAATTGGCGGCGGCCTGTTCCTGATATTTGTAGCAACTACTCTCTTTAAGGTCATCAAGGACTCGCTTAACCAGCTTTGGAAGATAAGGGTGGATCCGAAGCGCAACCTGTTACTTAAATTTAGAACAAGGCTAACTGCATTGCTGGTTATTTTGCTGGCGGGTATTTTATTTATGGGAGGAATATTGGTGGAAGGGCTACAGGCTTTTCTTGGCCATTACTTTACAGAAGTGTCGGCCATTACTGCATCGTATGTAAACATCACCATCGGAAAAATTCTTTCGGTGCTAATTGCCACCATCTGGTTTTCCATTTTGTTTAAATATCTGCCGGATGCAAAACCTTCGTGGAAGGTATCGGTGAACGGCGCCTTCTTTACCGCAATTCTATTTACAGGTGGCAAAATGCTTATCAAGTATATGCTTTCCTTCGGCAACCTTCGAACGGTGTTTGGTACATCCAGTTCAATCGTATTATTATTACTGTTCGTTTTCTATTGTTCGTTTATACTCTACTACGGAGCTTGTTTTACAAAGATGTATGCAAAATTTATTGGTGATCCTATACAGGCGGATAAGCATGCATTTCGCTATGAGGTTGCAGAGATCAATAAAGGGGGATTATCGTAATTGCAGAGCAGGAATAGGCAGGGAGTTGGAACAGATCGGATCAATCTATCCTTTTAATATCAGCACCCAGTGCGTTCAGTCGCTCATCAATGTTTTGGTAACCGCGATCGATTTGTTCGCTGTTTTGAATAATGCTTTTACCATCGGCGCTTAATGCAGCTATCAGCAACGAAACCCCCGCTCTTATATCGGGGCTGCTCATGGTAATTCCGCGAAGCGCATGCTTTCTTCCCAACCCTATAACGGTTGCACGATGCGGATCGCACAAAATAATCTGGGCGCCCATTTCCATCAGTTTATCAACAAAAAACAACCTGCTTTCAAACATTTTTTGGTGAATGAGAACACTCCCAATCGCCTGTGTGGCAACCACTAAAACAATACTCAAAAGGTCGGGGGTAAAGCCAGGCCAGGGATGATCGTATATGGTTAGCACAGAACCATCCATAAAGGTTTGTATCTCGTAGCTTTCCTGCGCTGGTATGTAAATATCATCTCCCCTGAACTCCATTTTAATACCCAGCAATTGAAACTTTTCGGGGATTACACCAAGGAATCGAATGCCCGCATTTTTAATGGTGATTTCACTTTTTGTCATCGCTGCAAGACCAATAAAACTTCCCACCTCAATCATATCGGGCAACATCTGGTGTTCGGTACCATTTAGTTTTTCAACACCTTCAATGGTTAACAGGTTGCTGCCCATCCCATTTATTTTTGCGCCCATGCTGTTAAGCATTTTGCATAACTGCTGAATATAGGGCTCGCAGGCTGCGTTATAAATGGTAGTGGTTCCTTCGGCTAAAACTGCTGCCATTAAAATATTGGCGGTGCCGGTTACAGATGGTTCATCCAACAACATGGAGGTACCTTTTAAACCAGGAGTCGTCAGCTGGAAATACTGGTGCTCATCATCGAAATGAAAGGCAGCACCAAGCTTTTCAAAACCAACTATATGGGTATCTAATTTTCGCCTGCCTATTTTATCGCCGCCAGGCTTGGGTATGTAGGCTTTTTTAAACCTTCCCAGCATTGGTCCGGCTAACATAACAGAGCCACGCAATCGACCACTTTTTTTACGAAAAGCAGGGGAACCTAAATGATCTACGTTTACTTTATCTGCCATAAACAGGCAGGTGTTCCGGTTACGCCTGTCTACACGTACCCCCATTTCCTGCAATAATTCTATCAGCAGGTTTACGTCAATAATATCCGGAATGTTTGTAATGGTAACGCGTTCTGCAGTAAGTAGCACTGCGGAGATAATTTGCAGTGCTTCATTTTTTGCACCTTGCGGTGTTATTTCGCCCTGGAGTTTTAATCCGCCCTTAACTTCAAAGCTGCTCACTAATAGCGTTTTTTAGGTCCGCCAAAATTTTTGTTACGATTATCACGACCCTGTCCGCTGCTTCCGCCGGTATTTCCACCACGGTTATCCCGGTTGCCACCATTTACGCCCCTCTCACGGTTTCCGCCGCCGCCGCCATCGCGGTTATTGCGTTGAAATTGGCCGCCACTGTTGTTATTACGTTTAAAACGATTGTCGCCATAACTTCCACCTCCACGATTGTCTCTTCCTTCTACGGTACGGTAATGTTTTACAAAAGGCGTGCTGTCAAATTCAAGTTGTCCGTTGGTAATACTGTTCAATTCAGCGCGAATGCCATCATCGTGTACAAGCTCCTTATGCCAGTTGCTGTAAGCTAGCTTCATATAGTAAGCTATGGAGTTTGCAAAGCCTACGCGTTTTTCCGGGTTTTCTTCCTTTAAGGCTTTGTCAATAACAATTTCGAGGTTTTTACCAAGGTGGGAATAACGCGGTTTGCGTTTAGGGTAAGGCAACGGATCGGGTTTTACCTTATAAGTTTCTTTAGTGGGGATGGGGTACGGGCAATCAACGTCCAGTTTGAAATCGCTCACAAAAAACAGGTGGTCCCACAACAGGTGTCTGAAGTCTTCTACGTTTTTAAGGTGGGGATTTAAAAACCCCATCAATTCAATTACAACCTGTGCCTGCTGCTGGCGTTTTTGGCGGTCTTCAATCGTTAGCACATATTCAACCATTCTTTGAATATGACGTCCATATTCCTTCATAGTTAAATGGTTTCTCTCGGTATTATATTCCATAAAAAATGTTGAAAAGCAAATGTAACGAAGCTTTTTGCTTTAGTTGCTAATATTTAAAAGACAGCTTAACAAAGAAGCACAGGCAATTTCTGCAAAACATTTGAGGCTTTCATCCATCTCGCTAAAACTATTTTCTCGTTTTTAAGGAGTGAACAGTAAACACGCTTATTCTATAATTTTTTGTGAAGTGTGATTTTGCGTATAATCTTATCCTTATTTTGCCGTTGTATTTTATAAAAAGATAAAAACCTAATGAATCGCAACCGCACCCTTCTTACTTTAATCCTCATTTTTATAATTCACACCTCTTTCTACAATTCCAACAGCAAAGGTTCGTACTATGTGGTTATAGATAAAAGCGATTATGAGTTGAACGTTTACGATGCGGAAGGCTGGTTGAGTACTTATCCAATTGTATTTGGCAACGACGACCAGGGCGATAAGCTGGTGCAGGGCGATCGTAAAACTCCAGAAGGCACCTTTACAGTAATTAGCAAGCGTTACCATAACAAATGGAACCGTTATATGGGTTTGGATTACCCAACCAAAGAAAGCTACGACAAGTTTAACCAGCGGAAAGCGCAGGGTATGATACCCCGGAATGGAAAAATCGGCGGCGATATCGGTATTCACGGAACCTGGCCACACGAAGATTATGCAATAGATCAATATCAAAATTGGACTCTCGGCTGTGTTAGTCTGAAAAATGAACATGTAGAGCAATTGTATCAACTACTTCCCGTAGGTACCCGCATAGTCATCAAACGTTGATGGCTACCAACTGTTTCCAACAATTTTGCATTTGCCGATAGTTTTAAACCAGGAAAGTTTAGTCGGTTTTGTTATACTTTATATCTTGTATATAACGTTATGAATGGAGGTATAGCCAAAATTCACAATCTTAGGCATTTTCATAATTAGAGGCGGATGTTCCCAAATTTTACATTTATGTGGAAACTGTTACTTGCTTTGGTTTTTATGTGTTTGGAATTACACAGTTTGAATGCACAGCAATGGAAGGTTGGTTTCAAGGCTGGAGTGAGTTTACCCAATTTACGTGCTTCTTCGTCGGATGACGGATCTTTTAGTAGTGGCTATAAATCCTTAGCCGGTTTGCAGGCTGGCATAATGGCGGAGTACATTATAAACGACAAATTTTCTGTACAAACCGAGTTAAATTATTCAACCCAGGGTGGCGAAAAGAACGGTGACCAGCGTTTGCGAACGGCTGGTTTCGAATCTTATTTTCCAACCGGCACTACAATTCCACCATACCTGTATGCCCGTTTTGATAATAAAATTGAACTGAAATATGTAGAGCTACCTATTATGGCAAAATATAGTTTCCAGGTTTCAGAACGTACAAAAATATCCGTGTTAGGCGGGTTGTATGCCGGTTACCTTTTAAAAGCAGGCAATAAATCAGTAGGTAAAAGCAAGTTGTATAGGGACCCGGCTTTTACGCAGGAATATGTTCCGTACATACTCGATTTTAATAGGGAGGAAGACATAATAGACCAGTGTAATAAAATAAACTATGGTTTTCAGGGTGGCGGCATGCTTACCTACGACCTGGATAATTTTGAAGTGTTTTTTTCCGGTGGCGGAACTTATGGATTTAGATACCTGCAAAAAGACGCAAAATTTGGACAGAACAAAACAGGAGGAGCCTCCATTTGTGTAGGAGCAGCTTTCAAATTATAAGCCTCTAATACAGCTTAACATTCCTTTTGTATAAGGGGCTTAAACTTTGGCTCCATGTTTGCCTCTTAATATGGGTGCGAGAGATGGTGAAAAAGGGTTAGAAAACATTAACAGGTTTAAAAAATACCCCGGCATTGATTTTGCCGTATATGATACGAGACTACGTTAAGTAGTCAAATTTTCTCATAAGCAGTTAGTTTTGGTTGCGGCCCCGATTTCCATCGGGGCCTATTTTTTTATGCCTATCTCCTTGGTCAGTTAAAAAAATTTATGCTAAACAATATGTCTCTCCTTCGGCATTCTGAGTTTTTTAATTGGTAACTGCAAATTAAACAACATACAGTTTTCCCTATGGGTTCATTCCGGGTCTTTCCTCCGGTGAAAAATACTAACAAACGTTAGTTTTAATACTTTTGCGCCATACTTACTGCAAATGGCAAAAATAAAAAGCACAAAACAAAACAGTAAAAAAGATATTATCACCCGCCAGGCATCACAACTATTCAGGCAGAAAGGTTATCCTGCTACAAGCATGCGTAGCATTGCAGATATAGTTGGCGTAGAGGCTGCCAGCCTTTACAACCATATAAAAAATAAGGAGGAATTGCTTCGGGACATTTGTTTTGGCGTAGCGGAAGCATTCAACACACAGATAGCCGAAATAGAATCAGCAGGCGACTCCTCCCTGCAAAAAATAGAATCCATCATCCGTTTTCATATAAAAATGATGCTGGAAAACTATGAGAATGTATATGTAAGCAACCACGACTGGCAACATTTGAAAGAGCCATACCTGACCGACTTTTTAAACCAACGTAGAAATTATGAAAAACGTTTTTCTGCTTTCATCGAAACGGGAGTTGATAAAAACGAGATCAAAAACATGAGCCCGCATGTGGCTGTGCTTACTATACTTTCTGCTGTTCGGGGTATCGAATTCTGGCACCGAAACAAACGAAACGTGAGCGCTGCCGACCTGGAGACCAATATGGTAGAACATCTGCTGAATGGCATAAAAGCCTGATTTGTTTTCAATTTTAAAACCTCCATTTTCAGTGATACATTTTCATCCACTTACTGTAAAAAATATCCGGCAGGAAACGCCGGAATGTGTGTCTATTTCCTTTGCGGTACCGCCTGCCATTGAAGACGTATTTCTGTTTAAACAAGGTCAGTCGCTAACACTTCGAACAAACATAAACGGTGAGGAAGTCAGGCGATCCTATTCTGTTTGCAGCAGCCCTTTTGATAACGAGCTGCGCATCGCAGTAAAAAAGGTTGATCAGGGCTTATTCTCCGGCTATGCAAATGAAAAATTGAAACCAGGAGATGTTATTGAAGCCATGCCTCCCATTGGCAGGTTTTATACAGAACTTAGAAATACACAGAAAAAAAATTATGTCGCCTTTGCTGCTGGTAGTGGCATCACACCTATTCTATCTATCATCAAAACCACTTTATTAACTGAAGCAAAAAGCCAGTTTACTTTGGTTTATGGCAACCGCAGTAAGGCAAGTATTATTTTTAAAGAGGAATTGGAGGGGTTGAAAAATAAGTTCCTCAACCGCTTCAGTGTTATCCATATTCTCAGCCGCGAAAAAATGGACAACCCTGTTAACTACGGAAGAATTAATACAGAAAAGTGTGAACAGCTTTTTAATAGGCTTTTAGACTTAAAAAGTACTGATGAATTTTTTCTTTGCGGACCGGAAGAAATGATTTTTTCGGTAAAGGAATTTTTGGAAGAGCAACAGGTTGACCGAAAGAAAATTCATTTTGAATTGTTTATTACCCATGCGAGCAAAACGGTAGCTTCTGAAAATAAAGAAAAAAGAGAAATTCGTGAAGCAAAAAGCAATATCACCATTAAACTGGATGGAATTGCATTTGATTTTGACCTGGGTTTTGAAGGCGAAAGCATATTGGATGCAGCCCTGAAACAGGGAGCAGATTTACCTTTTGCGTGCAAAGGCGGTGTGTGCTGTACCTGCCGTGCAAAGCTGGTTGCAGGAGAGGTTGATATGGATGTGAATTATGCGCTCGAACCCGAAGAAGTTGAACAAGGCTTTATACTAACCTGCCAAAGCCATCCCCGAACGGAAAAGGTGGTGATAGATTTTGATATGAAATAGGTTGCAAAGCTGGAATGGTTAAGGATAATTTATACTAACAACTGTTAGTATATTTAAAAAGATGCTTTAATTTTGAAAATTAAATTTTAAATGTCTGTGCAAGAATTAGAAAATATTTTCCAGGATAAGGTTGACCAGGAAATAAAGATTGAACCGAAAGACTGGATGCCTGAGCAATATCGCAAAATGTTAATTCGCCAGATAAGCCAGCATGCACACAGCGAAATTGTGGGCATGTTGCCTGAGGGTAACTGGATCACCCGCGCTCCGTCCCTTCGGCGCAAGGCTACGTTAATTGCAAAAGTGCAGGATGAAGCCGGACATGGCTTATACTTATACAGCGCCGCTGAAACGCTCGGCATCACTCGTACGGAGATGATCGAACAGCTTCATTCAGGTAAAGCAAAATATTCTTCCATCTTCAATTACCCCACACTAACCTGGGCAGATATTGGCGCAATTGGCTGGCTGGTAGATGGTGCGGCCATTATGAACCAGGTGCCGCTTTGCCGCAGCAGTTACGGACCGTATGCAAGGGCGATGGTTCGAATTTGTAAAGAGGAAAGTTTTCATCAGCGCCAGGGCTTTGAAATATTGCTTACTCTCAGCAGGGGAACGGAAGCCCAAAAGAAGATGGCACAGGATGCAATTGATCGCTGGTGGTGGCCAAGTGTAATGATGTTTGGACCGAAAGACGATGAAAGCCCCAACACCCTGCAAAGCATGCAGTGGAAAATAAAACGATTTACCAACGATGATTTGCGGCAAAAATTTATAGATGTTTGTACAGAACAAATTAAATTTCTCAACCTTACCATTCCCGACCAGGATTTAAAATGGAATGACGATCGCGGTCATTATGATTTTGGCGCCATTGACTGGGATGAGTTTTGGGAAGTGGTAAAAGGCAACGGGCCGTGCAATAAGCAGCGATTGGATGCGCGCAAAAAAGCGCACCACGATGGGGAGTGGGTAAGGGAAGCCGCGGCAGCCTATGCAGAAAAAAAGCGTTCATCCTCTTCAAAGGCGGCAGCCTGATAAAAATATGGTGAGAGGGAGCAAGGCCTTTAACTATTGCTTGCTGTTTTTGAAATTGCTCCCCTCACTTTCTTTCAAACAAAAAAAATGAACAACGATTGGCCTTTGTGGGAAGTTTTTATTCGCAGCCGCCAGGGCTTAGACCATAAACACGTGGGTAGCCTGCACGCTACCGATGCAGCCATGGCCATAGAAAATGCACGAGATGTTTACACCCGCCGCATGGAAGGCGTAAGTATTTGGGTGGTGGAGAGCACCAACATCCACGCAAGCAATCCCGACGACGCTTCAAGCCTTTACGATCCTTCTAACGATAAAGCTTACCGGCACCCTACCTTTTACGATTTGCCGGATGAGTTGAGGCATATGTGATTGGTTGATAAGTTGGTGGTGGGTATTGGGTTATTGGTTATTCTGGTACTTTCAAAGTAAACGCACAAACTATTATTCGATTTTGTCACAACACAACTATCATTTAACACTAAGCAATGAAAGATGGCGCTGTTTATAATGGTGCGTTTAGAGAACTGGATGTATGGAAAGAAGCCAGAACGTTGAAACTAGGCATTATTCAAATTTGTAAAATCTTTCCTGCTTCAGAGAAATATAGTTTAGTGGATCAAATCAAAATATCTTCCAGAAGTATAACGGCAAATATTGCGGAAGGCTATGGAAGGTATAACTACCAGGCAACTATACATTTTATCCGGCAGTCTCGAGGTTTTTTAAACAAAATTGCTTGCTCAACAAAACCGCATTTATAAGTACCAAAATACCAAATACCAAAATACCATAATGGTACCAGTCACCTACACCCTCCACCTCGCCGATAACGCACTAATTCTTGGTCATCGAAATAGTGAATGGACCGGGCACGGACCTATTTTGGAACAGGATATTGCCATCAGCAATATTGCGTTGGACCTGGTGGGGCAGGCACGAAACCTTTATCAATATGCTGCAAAAACTATTAATGAAAATCCTTCATACTTCACTAAAGAACGATGGGGTGAAGCAGAAGTAACAGAAGATACACTTGCCTACTTGCGGGAGGAAAGGGAGTTTAAAAATTGTTTGTTGGTAGAACAACCAAATGGTGATTGGGCACAAACCATTTTGCGACAATTTTTCTTTAGTGCTTTTCAATACTATTTCTACCAGCAACTGCAAAATAGTTCAGACACCCAATTATCTGCAATTGCTGAAAAATCTTTAAAAGAAACAACTTACCATTTGCGCTGGAGCAGCGAGTGGGTAATTCGCTTAGGCGATGGGACCGAAGAAAGCCACCGACGAATGCTGAAAGCCATTGACCAACTATGGATGTATACAGGTGAATTATTTGTGCCCTCACCGTACGAGCAACAGGCATTTGAACAGGGCTTTGGCGTAGACGTTGCCGGCTTGAAAAAACCATGGACAGAAAAAATACAAAGCATTTTTGAACAGGCAACGTTAACAATGCCATTGAACGCGTAAACACAAAAAGGCGGTAAAGAAGGAATACATTCCGAGCACCTTGGTTTTATATTGACAGAGCTGCAATACCTGCAACGAACCTATCCAAATGCAACCTGGTAACTCCTGAAAGATTATGGATACATCGATACCACATATAGATACTGCCATTACCCCCTCAACACCAGTTGAAGAAAAACGCATCTGGTCGCTGCTTGCTGATGTGTACGACCCGGAGGTGCCAATTTTATCTATTGTTGACCTGGGTATTGTTAGAAAAGTTGAAGTGCCGGATGATTTAAACCATTGGATTTCAATTACCATTACACCCACTTACAGCGGTTGCCCGGCAATGGATGTAATTGCAATGAACATACGATTTTCTTTACTTACCAATGGGTATAAAAAGGTACATATTTCCACCGTGCTTTCGCCTGCATGGACAACCGAATGGATGAGCGATGCCGGTAAACAAAAACTGAAAGCATACGGAATTGCCCCACCCAATTCGCAGCAAAGTGTTTGTCATCCAGGTGCCTTCCAGGAAGATGAAGCCATACAGTGCCCACGTTGCAACTCTTATCATACAACTATGATCAGCCGTTTTGGAAGCACCGCCTGTAAAGCATTGTACAAATGCCTGGATTGCAGGGAGCCTTTCGATTATTTCAAGTGTCACTAAAGGTTTATTTTTACTAAAACACTAAAAAATGAATTGGCAGGAATACATAAATAGTGATCCGGAAATAATGTTTGGTAAACCCTGTATAAAAGGCACCAGGATTTCGGTTGACTTAATTGTTGAAAAATTAGCCAACGGGGACACTATAGAATATTTGTTAACGGCTTATCCGAGAATAAGCAGAGAAAGTATTTTGGCGTGTTTACATTTTGCTGCCGAGTCTGTACGAAATGAAATCATTTATGCAGCATGATTATAACTTCGTTGCAGATGAGAGTGTCGATTTAAACCTGGTTAAGTTTCTAAGAAATAAGGGTTTGGTTATTTTTTCTATAATGGAAGAAGTCCCATCATTAAACGACAAAATAGTTCTGGAACTTGCTGTACAAAAAAATGCTATCCTAATAACCGAGGACAAAGATTTTGGAGAACTTGTTTACAAGTTAAAACTTCCCCACAAGGGACTGCTGCTTTTACGATTAGAGAATATTCCGGATGACAAATTTGAGATAATCCATCTCTTCATTACCAAATACGCAGCCGATCTCTCTCTAAGTTTTGCGGTATTAAAAAACCGACGCTTACGAATCAGAAAATCCCTTTAGCATGCCCTCCATTCTTTTCCAAATTATAAATGAGGTTGCGCACATCACCCTCAATCGACCCGATAAGCTTAATTCGTTTAACCGTGAAATGGCTTTGTATTTACACCAGCGGCTGGATGAATGTGCATCAACCAAAAACATAAGAGCAGTTTTTATTACCGGTGCAGGCAAAGCATTTTGCGCGGGGCAGGACCTTGCCGAAGTAGTGGATCCCAATGGACCCGGCATGTCAAAGATATTGTCCGAACATTACAACCCCATCATTACAAAAATAAGGAACCTTGATAAGCCGGTAGTAGCTGGGGTAAACGGTGTTGCTGCGGGTGCCGGCGCCAACATTGCATTGTGCTGCGATATCGTGGTGGCCGCACAATCAGCTTCGTTCGTGCAGGCTTTTAGTAAAATAGGTTTAGTGCCCGATAGTGGCGGCACCTTTTTTCTACCACGCCTGGTTGGCTGGCAAAAAGCAACTGCACTAATGATGTTGGGCGATAAAATTTCAGCCACTGAAGCTGAACGATTGGGCATGATCTACAAAGTATTTCCCGATGAAAATTTTGTAACCGCTTCGTTAAGCATTGCAGAAGGGCTTGCAAAAATGCCAACACGCGGACTTGCGTTTACAAAGAAAGCCTTAAACTTATCATTCACCTCAACCCTGGATGAACAGCTAAAACACGAAGATAACCTGCAGCAAAAAGCAGCGGCAACCAGCGATTTTAATGAAGGCGTTTCTGCTTTTTTAGAAAAAAAACAACCAACTTTCAATGGCGAATAAAATGGAAAACGAATCTTTGACGAATTTGGATTTAAAGAATAGATCAGCCCAGGCAGTTGTAAATAAACTGATGAATACCGACCGGTTCAGCCAATGGCTGGGCATAGAAGTATTAGCGGTTGGTTTTGGTTACAGTAAAATTAAAATGATCGTTCGCGAAGAAATGATCAATGGTTTTGGCATTGCCCATGGTGGCATTGCTTTCTCGTTTGCCGATAGTGCATTTGCCTTTGCCTGCAACAGCAATGGCAAAATAACGGTTGCGCTCGATGTGAGTATTTCTTTTCCAAAGCCTGCCAAAGTAAACGACGTATTGATTGCGGAAGCCGAACAAATAAATCGCACCAACAAAACCGGGCTGTATCTAATAAAGGTAAAAAACCAGCACAACGAATTGGTTGCCTTGTTTAAAGGCACCTGCTTCCGCACCGAAAAAGATCTTTAACCATCGGCATATGATCTACGAGTTCAAAGGCTTTAGGCCCGTCATTCATCCATCATCGTTCATCCATCCACAGGCTGCGGTTACGGGTAATGTAATTATTGGTAAAGATGTTTATGTGGGACCCGGTGCCGCCATACGTGGCGATTGGGGAAGTATTATAATAAAAGACGGTTGCAACGTGCAGGAAAACTGTACCATTCACATGTTTCCCGGTATAACTGTTTTGTTGAAGGAAGGTGCGCACATTGGTCATGGCGCAATCATTCATGGTGCAACCATTGGCCGCAATTGTTTAGTTGGCATGAATACAGTTATTATGGATAACGTGGTGCTGGGCGATGAATGTATTGTAGGCGCACTAACCTTTATTAAGGCCGATGAATTATTTGAAAGAAGAAGTTTGATAGTAGGTAACCCGGCAAAAGTTATTAAACAGGTAAGCGATGAAATGATACAATGGAAAACTGAAGGCACAGCATTGTACCGCGCACTACCCGCCCAAATGCATAAGAGTTGGGAAGCCTGCGAGCCCTTGGTTGAAGTGGAAGCCAACAGACCTTTGCAGGAAGAATTTTATAAAACCTGGAAAGAGAGCAATTCATAACGGCAAAGTCAAAAACTCGATGGCTGCCTCCGGTGGTTGCATAGATTACTGCAGAGGCTGGAAGACACTATAAGTTACTCCGCGACTTTTGCCTCAGCGGTTACATCTGTCTCTTCGCCTGGAGGGCAGAACCCGATACTACGCACCTGTTCATAAAACTTATCTTTGGCACCTGATGGAAAAATCAAACTTTATCGATTACATACGCATCTTCGCCAAAAGCGGTCACGGTGGTGCAGGCTGCAGGCATTTTCTTCGAAATAAATTAACCGCAATGGGCGGACCGGACGGTGGCGATGGCGGTCGCGGTGGTCACATTATTCTCAGGGGCAACAGCCAGCTTTGGACTTTGCTTCACCTTCGTTACTACAAAAACGTAATAGCAGAAGATGGGCAAAATGGAACAAAAAATAATTCAACCGGGCGGGAAGGAAAAGACATTGTTATTGAAGTGCCATTGGGTACGGTCATCAAAGATGAGCTTACTGGTAAAATTGAAGGAGAAATTTTAGAAGATGGCAAGGAAATAATCTGGCTAAAAGGTGGACGAGGCGGCCTGGGAAATGCAAACTTTGCAACGCCCACAAACCAGGCGCCCGAACACTCGCAACCGGGCGAAGAAGGTGTGGAAGGCTGGAAGGCGCTGGAGTTAAAAGTGCTGGCTGACGTAGGTTTGGTAGGATTTCCTAATGCCGGCAAGTCTACGCTGCTATCTACTATTACCGCTGCAAAACCTAAAATTGCCGACTATGCTTTTACAACCCTGGTACCGCACCTGGGTATGGTTGAATATCGTGATGGAAAAAGTTTTTGTATTGCCGATTTGCCGGGTATTATTGAAGGCGCAGCAGAAGGGAAAGGTTTGGGACACCGGTTTTTAAGGCATATAGAAAGAAATGCCTGTTTGCTGTTTTTAATACCTGCAGACAGTGCAGACCATAAAAAAGAATTTGATGTTTTGAAGAACGAGTTGTCTGAATACAACCCGGAAATGTTGGAGAAAGATTTTGTTATAGCAATTAGTAAAAGCGATATGCTCGATGATGAATTGAAAGAGTCCATCAGCAAAGAATTGCCTGCCGATATTCCTCATCTGTTTATATCGTCGGTTGCACAGCAAGGTTTAACTGCATTGAAGGACCTGCTTTGGAAAATTTTGAATAAGCCGGTTACAGCTTAGCCAAGTAAAAACTTAAAAAAATATATTGCGTAATATGTACGCTAAGGGGTTACCTTTAAACAGTTGCTGTATTAAACGGTAACCCCGCCCTTACGCTATTCAAGCGCTTTCGATCCAGCCCCATACTATCGTTTGCTTTTTTACACGGCTTGTCATTTATTCTAACAGCACCCCCATATAATTTTACTTGCTACACGACTCTTGTCATTACTAACGTGATTGCTTTGCTGCGGTTGCTTCCAAAATTATTTGGTAAACAGTAAAACAATAAATGTTATGAGAAAGCAATCATTATCAATTGCAAAAAGTGTAATTCTTTGGTTCATGCTATTAGGTGGTTTTAAGGCTGCGGCCAACATCGCCGAACCCGATACCACCTTAATTAAAGCGAACGTACAATACGTGGGTTCCAATCAAAACCTGCTTGAGTTCAACATTGATTATCCCAACGCGGAAGGCAAAAAGTTTTTGCTGGAAGTAAGAGACGATGAGCATGAGCTTTTATATACCAAAGGCTATAAGAACAAGCACTTCAGCAAAAAGCTGTACGTATTAAAATCTGAAGAAAAGCGCACCATCAGCTTCACCATTCGTGGTGGCAAAGCCTGGTACAATCAAACTTTCGAAATTAACCCCGAAACAAAAACAATACACAACTACATGGTTACAAAATTGTAAATCATACGGGTTGCTTGCCTGCATCCGTCATTGTTTCATTAACAAAAACAAACTATTATGAGCAGGCAATATTTTAGCGCGGTACGCATATGCCTATCAGGCATTATCAGTTTAGCCACTATTGTTGGAAGTGCAGAAGTTCAGGCAAAGGCAACAGAACCAGTTGAAGCCATTGCAAAAACCACGAGTATAAAATTTGTAGGACCCGATAAAAACCTGTTGATCTTTTCAATAGAACATGCGAACATCTACAACGAAAAATTCGCGGTTGAAGTAAGAGGGGAGGACGACCAGGTTTTGTATAGCCACCTGTACACTGCCAAAAACTTCAGCAGGAAACTATACCTGCTTAAACCCGATGAAAGTGTTGTGGTGAGTATTTATATCCGGTCGAAAAATACATGGGTAAGAGAGACCTTTGAAATAAACCCCGTTGCGGAATACAACGACGGTTTGATTGTGAAAAGGGACTAAGAAGATGTTTTAAAATGAGAATGACTTGACCATTGCCGTTGGTCAGCGATAGTCAGCGACCAACGGCGGCGGTTTGTTTCGTTGCGCGTCGCCTCAGCCTAACCAGCAACTAGGATAGCCGATATAAAAACTGCGGAATCGTTTTCAGAAAGTTTCTACAAAAAGATCATAGCTTTTTGATGTCCTGTTTTTTTTGAGGAATGGTTATTTCGGCGCTTATGTTTGGCTTGATGGATTTGGGCGAAATCGTTCCACCGTTTGATGCATCAAAGAATGACCATGTTTTGCCGGCATCTAATGACTCTCCTACAAGGTATGTGAGGGCGCTTACCTCCATACCCTGTAGTTGCATAGTCATGTTTTGCTCCACCACGCATTGCATATCCGCAGGGGTGGTAACCACCTGCAATATCCGGTTGATGCCCAGCTTTTTTATTGAACTGTCTGGTATTTGTTTCATTTGCTCTGTCATCATACTTTCAAACGTTTCCTTTCCGCCCATCATCTTAAGCATGGCAGGATGGTTATACTTTGCAAATGTTTTCCAGTCGCGGGTTTTAAAGGCATTTATCATTTCATCTGCGGAGCGATAAATATTTTTTTCTATTTCATTTTTCGGGGCTCGGCTATCATGCCCGGAAACCTTTTTAAGTGTTGAACCGGTATCAGCTTTCTCTTTGGTATCATCCTTACAACTAATAAATAATCCAACAACCAATAATACCATCAACGGTTTTTTCATAAAATATTTTTTTTGTGATTGAAATAGTTCGCCTAATAAGTTCGCCCAATAGTATCGCATACGGCTTTTAGCAGCGAGTTGTTGTCGTTGGCATCCTGGCCTTTTTCCCACATCATAATACCGTTTGCCATGGATTTGGCAAGCATTGCCTTTTTCTTTACCGTGGGCTGTCCGTTATAATAAATGGTATAATTTGTTGCCGTACCCGAACTAACCACTGCCGAATCGGAGGTTGAACTTCCGCCCTGCGAAAGAATAGTTGTATACGTTAGTACGTTGGATGTTTGTGTTATACCTGAGGGTCGGCCATAGGCCGGAAGACCAAGCACCGCTTTGTTTGCAGGCATCCCTCTTGTTCCTACCCAATAGTTTAAACAAGTTAGCGCCAGTGTATAATCACTGTGTTGTTTATACGGAACGCTCGTACTGAAATCATCGTAGGCCATAATATTAAACCAATCGAGATAAGGAAACAATTCGCTTTTTATTGCATCGCGGATGGAGCCGGCGTACTTGCCAGCCGTAACAGCGGCAGTGCAATAATACTTGCTGCTGGTATGGCAACTGTCGCTTAGTTCTTTCATTAAGGCGGTATAGGTGAGGTCGGTTCCATCGGAAGTGGTCGGGAATTCCCAGTCCATATCAATACCATTTAACTGGTACTGGCGTACCACATCCATCAGCGATTTTATAAAAGAGGTTCGACCACCCTGCGTTGCGGCCATGTTTTTAAAATCGGTGGTGGAGCCATTTACACTCAGCATTATCTTAGCATTGTTTGCTTTGGCTTTGGCGGCAACCACTGTAAGCACAGCCGGTGCTGCCAGGGTTACGCCACCCGCATTGTTAACAGATGCGAACGCGTAGTTAATTACATTGCACATTCTGAACTTTACATCAGGCACAGCATTCGGATCGCGATAGCTGGGGAAATAGCCAACTACATAAAATCCAAAAGCTGGTGGTGGCGCAATTACAATGGGCGGTGGTCCGGGGGTAGGTGGTGGTAAAGGTGTAACCCCATCTTTTTTACAACTGTTTAAAATGAAACTGAACATCAGGGCAACACCTACAAAGTGTACAATAAATTTCATAAGCAAGATTTGGAACGTGGAAGTTAGGAATTTAATGTTCTTCAACTTCACTCACCTTAACTTGCAAAAAACTTGCAGCACGTTTATTTTAAGCGGGAAAAATTTCGTGAACCCAGGTTGCTGTATTACCAGCTGGAACAATTCAAAATAACATGAGAAACACAATTGCCTTCTTCATTTTTTGTATTTGCGCCGTAGCCTGTAAAGATCCGGCTAAAGTAAAAGCTTATGAAAAAAAGCAACAACAACTCAACGACACATTGGGTGTTGTTCGCCAACCAATATTTGAAAACATAACATTTGATCAGCAACTTTTAGTTGGAAAGTGGCGGTTAGATATAGACGAACTTAAGGAGGAGATCACAAGAAATGCAGCCTCCAAACAAGAGGCCGATACGGTAATGCACGAAATTGACCGGTACCGCTCCCTGCGTTTTAAGTTTAATGAAGATGAAACCTTTGAAGGGTACTTAGACAACCTTCAAACGATGGAAGGAAGCTGGGGAATGAGTGGTGACAGCACCTCTTACTGGATCAGGCTTGCCGACGACTTTATTGAATTGCACGAAATAAAAGCACTAACAAAAGATAAGCTGGTTGAGTTTCCGGTTGCATCCATGAAGGTGGCGCAAATGCCGGTTAAACAAATTGTATTTCTCAGGGTAAAGTAACTCATACTCCATCTTTCCATCTCCACAAATGTAAACATGCATAGGTGCGGTAAGGCGACCATTTAGCGGAAAGCTTCAACATATCCTGCTTCAGTTTCTTTTTATCGGTGGCATCTAAATTGAACACCTTTGTCATCCCCTGTTGAATGCCCAAGTCGTCCACAGCAAATACATCTTCCCTTCCCAGGCTAAACATCAGCAGCATTTCAACCGTCCATTGGCCAATGCCTTTTATTGCAATAAGTAATTCAATAATTTCTTCATTGCTCATCAACAGCAATTTCTTGTCAGTTATTTTATGATCGATACAAAAGCGTGCTACGTTTTGTACATAGCTAACTTTTGCGTTGGATAATCCAATGCCGCGAAGAACTTCGAAAGGTGTATCCAATACTTGTTGCGGCTTTGGTTCCTTACCATTATAAATTTGAAGAAAGCGTTTAAAAATCACCTGTGCTACTTTGGTACTTAGCTGCTGGCTCATAATGCTTGCCATTAAACGCAGTGGTATGTTTTTTCTGAATGTTAACGAAGGCAATGGCTCAGTAATGATCTTCGCTAACCTCTTATCTTTCTTTAAATGATGTACGTATTCCATTATTCTAAGGTACTGCATTCACCTGCTCATACAGGTATAAAAGCAAACGAAAAACAATGTAAATTGACTGACAAATCTCATCAATGAAATACTTCACAACCCTATTGTTGGTATTAGCCTGTTTTACTTTGCGTGCACAAAACAAAGATGAACTGTTGGTTAAAAAAATGCTTGCCGATCAAACAACAGCATGGAACCATGGCGATATTGCAAGTTTTATGAAAGGCTACTGGCAAAGTGATAGCCTGCAATTTATTGGAAAGAGCGGCGCCAAATATGGCTACCAGGTAACGCTTGAAAATTATAAAAAAAATTACCCGGATACAGTGAGCATGGGCAAACTTAATTTTGATGTACTGGACATAAAACGCCTATCTGTTTTGTATTTTTTTGTAACTGGCAAATGGCACCTGCAACGTTCCATTGGCAACCTCGAAGGTTATTTTACCCTGCTGGTAAAAAGGATAAAAGGTACGTGGGTAATTGTTGCAGATCACAGCTCATAACGTTTGCTTTACTTCGTTTCAAAACAACAGTTAACAAACCAGAAATCAGCGATAGCTTTACCATCCTAAACCCTTCACCATGTTACTCATTATATTGGGCGTAATTGTATTCCTTGCTGCATCGTCGTTGCGCAAAATGCAGGCGCCATTGCCAAATTACACAGGCACCGTTCGTATTGTAGCTTCTATTTTAATTGCTGTTGGAATATTAACCGCGTGCATTATACAAATTGATGCCGGACAGATCGGCGTAAAATCGCTATTCGGCAGGGTGCAGAATGATGTACTCACCAGCGGGCTCCATTTCATTAATCCTTTTGTTGAGGTTAAAACTATTGACGTACGTACACAGAACTACACCATGAGCGGCGTACACGATGAAGGCGATAAGTCAGGCGACGATGCCATCAGGGTATTAACTTCCGATGGGTTGGAAGTGATCATTGACCTGACCGTTTTATACCGTGTTCAGGCAAACGATGCACCACGCCTTATACGCGAAACAGGACTTGATTTCAGGGATAAAATTGTACGCCCGGTTACACGTACAAAAATTCGCGACAATGCGGTTTACTATACTGCCATCGATTTATACAGTGTAAAACGCGATGAGTTTCAAACCCGAATTTATAAAACCATTGAAGATAATTTTAAGAAGCGCGGAATGGAATTGGAACAATTGCTGGTACGGAACATCACCTTACCCAACAAAGTGAAAGCCGCCATAGAAGAAAAAATAAATGCAGAACAGGAAGCGCAAAAAATGATGTTCGTTTTACAAAAAGAAAGACAGGAAGCCGAGCGCAAACGTGTAGAAGCACAGGGCATAGCCGACTATCAACGCATCATTAACACCGGCTTAACCGATAACCAGTTGCAGTACGAACAAATAAAAGCATTGAAAGAAATAGCCACCTCACAAAATTCGAAAGTGATTATTATGGGTGCCAAAACACCGGTAATTATTGATGGCAAAAATTAGAATACGCTAAGGTGTACAAGCAATTTATTTTGGTAGCCGGCATTTGCCAATAATGGAGCAATTGAGGCGACGCTCCTTTCAAGTGTAATTTTTCATAGCGGCCTTTCTTATGTTATATTCCATTGCAGGGTCGTTCTCCCATCAATCCAACTCCACTTCCGGAATGTACTTTACCATTACCCGACCAAAAAGCAGGTAGCCAAAAAATACACCCACAAACGAAAACAGGATATCGAGGTAATCAAACGTTCGCCCGAAAAAAGGAATGAGTTGGAGGTACTCATTAATCACCACAAGCATTAATCCAAACCAGCATGCAATACGCAAGTCCTGCATGGTTTGAAAACGAAAGAACCGCTGAAAAAACCAGCATGCACCAAACGGCAATAAAAATGAACCGATCAGGTTAGGCGCAATTCCAAAAACAACCTTCCATCCAACAGGAATATGTACAAAAGGACGAACAATAAACTTTACGATCCAAATGAATAAGGTACCAATCATTACAGTTCGCCTGGAGAAAGACTTCAAATGCATGCAGTTGGGTTTTGGCAGCTAAAAATAACAAAACAACCCATGCGCATGGTGCGTAGGCGCGGGTATTTTAATCTACAGGAACCGGTCGTTCTTCCAGAGTTTTTTAAACATTTTTACCAGTACCACCACGCTTATAAAAAACCAAATATAAAACAGCACATTGCCCAGCCGTACACTTCCTTCAATAAAAGCGTTGTCGCCCTTTATTGCTGCAACGGCAGTAATGCTTAACCATACTATCCCCAAAAAAAGCGACAGCGCAATGCGTTTTAAAAAAGCTAATACTTCTGGCTCCATGGTGGGCGGTTGTTTGTTGATAGTTGGTCGTTGTTAGATGACAGATGACAGATAACGGATGACAGGTGTTAGTGCTGACAGAGTAAATCAACAATCCTTTCTGCAAATTTGTTTATTCTTTTTCGTAACCAAATGTTCAATTGAAATATCAAAACCAAACTATCTTATTTACAGCATTGGTTAAAATCAAACATTCAATACTCAACATTCAATTATCAAATCAAAAAACCAATATGCCTAAACCTTAGTACCCCAATGACCATTGACTATTGACTATTGCCCACATCACTTCACCAGCAAGTTTTCAAAATCGGCACTATCCCCGTTAAACACATTAAAATCTACTTTACTCGTAATGCCGTTTACGCGTCCTTGTTCGCTGTGTTGCCAAAAAATCCAGGGGCGGTTAATACGTGGCTTATCGCGTTCGTGGTAATGAGCAACCCATAGTGGATAATCGTCAAAATCTTTGGTCATATGGGTACTGTAAAAATTCACATACGTGTAAATTATAGGACGTACTCCATAATGATCTTCTACTATGGTTAGCCAGTCTTTTACTTCCTTACGCATCTTATCGGCACGTACGCCATACAATTGTTCAATATCCAATACCGGCGGAAGATCGCCCGGTGAAAGCCTGACCGTACTTATGAAATTTTTAGCCTGCGCCTTACCGCTTTTTGTAGGCAGAAAAAAATGGTAAGCGCCACGTGGTAAGCCAGCTTCTGCAGCCATCGCCCAATTACGCCTGAACTGCTTATCAACATTGCCCAATCCCTCGGTTGCTTTAATAAAACAGAAACCGATCTTTACATCCTTCACCTGCATTTTTTTTACCGCAGGCCAATACACATAGCTTTGGTATTTGCTTATGTCGATACCATGAATTGAATAATTGACGGGCAGGTCGATACCAAACGCAGGATAACGCGCAAACTTAGCTTCCCGTACCCTGAAAAACGTGTACCAAAAATATCCAACACTCAAAACAGCCACTATCAACAACGGAACAATTATCCACCAGCGGCGTTGCGATTTTTTCCTGCTCTTTCTGCGTTTAGCCATATTGGATAGGGGCGGTAATTGTAAAATGATTTGAAAGGCAACTTACTATTAACCATGCATTATGCTGTTAAAGGTTTTGCCAAACCTGTTGTAAAATAATGCTGCCTATTTAAACAGATGAGATGCTTAAGCCTTCAATTGTTGTTCGGAAGCCGTTCGTGCTTCAATAAATTCGTTCATATAAATTTTAACCAGCAGTATAAACATGGAGATAAGAATAGGACCAAATATCAACCCGATAAATCCAAATAAGTTGATGCCGATGATTACTCCTAATACGGTGATGATTGGGTGTATATCGCCTAACTTTTTTTGAACTACAAAACGAAAAATATTATCAACTGTTCCGATTACGCCAAAGCCATAAATGAGCATAATTACCCCTTTCAAATTTTCGTTGTGAGAAAATAATAGGAGTGCCAGTGGTACATACGCCATTGCTGCCCCCACAAAAGGAAGCATTGACGCAACGCAGGTAAAAAAAAACCAAAACCAAACATCATTCACCCCTAAAAAAAGATAGCATATCAACCCCACCACACCTTGTAATATGGCCACCAATGGTATACCCAGTGCATTGGATATAACCAGGTTCTTCATCTCTTTTCCTACCAGGTCAACATTATGTTCTTTCAGGGGTATGTATTCATGCATCCACTTCTCCATGGTAGTGCTGCCTACCAGCATAAAGTATAAAATAAAGTACATGATCAATATGGAAGTAAGGGTACTGAAGGTGGCACCCAAAAGCCCGGGCAACGAGGAAGCTATCTTACTTTTTACCGAGCTTAAATTATTAGCGTTCATCAATTCAACATGAAATTTCCTTTCCAGCAACTGCACATTTGAGGTGATCGCTGTAATGATCTGGTCAGAATTCCGTATCACCTCGCCTATGCGGGAAGACAACATGTTTACCATGATCAATACCGGCACCAGTACAACAATAAATGAAAGGAGAAGCAGTAAGCCAGCCGCTAAACCACTGCGCCATTTTTTTTGGTTTACCAGTTTATTCATTAATGGGCGAAGCAGCACATAAAAAGTAATGGCGCCCAAAAAAGCGGGTAAAAAAGTGGCCATTTGCATAAAGAGAAAAACGAAAAGAAACACCAGGAAAAAGAAGAAGGTCATTTGACGGATCCGCTGCGAGCTAACATAGTTTGCCATAACAAAACATTCGCCTAAAAATAGTTAGTATTTGCGGGGAGACTCAACCAAAAATTATATTTTCTGTCAGGAAATGTAAATCGCCCGGCACCAGCCCCGGTATTGTGTATAACTGCAACAAGCGCAAAAAGTACAATTTTAGTATTAGTCCTTCAATCGCCATTTCCCCAAAAATTACTACACAACGTTCACCCTTGTTAATTTGCTTTCAATCCTGGTTGTGCTGTGGTTGACTTTTGTGATTGTGCATGACGAGGTGCTTCAGTATTGTTGTTGATCATTACAAGGCGGCCACGAAATACAACCATCAGCCACGTTTCTGCAGCAACATTATCGCACCTTATAGTTCTTGTAAATAAAAAATTGTTTGCCCGTAACAACCTGCAGCAGCCTCATCATCTTTTCCTTTGTGGTCATATTGTTTTTTGCGGGGTCGTATTTAAATACCCAGTCCTGCTTATCAATACGCGGTTGCATAACAGCGGGATGGCTGCCTTTATACGTTCGCAGAAAATCGATCTCCCCGTAGTCATAACCTTCCTTATGCTTTTCCATAAATTCTTGCACCCATTCATCATCCTGCTGCCAGCGGTTGCCAAAGGCGATGTGTTTCTTCAACTGCACTTTGGGGTCCTTTACATAACTGTAATGAAAAACGGTAGCATCTACAGGTTTCACCCATAGTTTCCTGCCAGTTTCGTCCCACATATTTTCTGGTTTATCAAACCAGCGAAAGCCCTGCGAGTCACGGTAACTCCGGTAATGCGGGTTGTTCCGGATCACCCTGATCTCTTTTTGATGAAACCTTCGTGAGGGAGCATAATGTTTATAGTCGCCAAAGAAATTAAGGAAGTTAAACAGCAACCCTTCTACTTTTTTATCGTGCAGGTATTTTTCCATGGATGCTTTTATTGCGGGCAGGTCTTTTTCATGTATCACTTCATCAGCCTGTATATGAAACACCCAATCGGCATCTTTGCTTACATGGTCTAACCCGATGTTTGCCTGCTCGGCAAATATTCGTCCGCCGCTGCGCATTGCATCATCCCAAACCGTATCAACAATTTTTATTTTACTGGTGTAAAGGGCTTCAACAACATCCCGGGTATCATCTGTGCTATCACCTATCACCACAATAAATTCATCCACTATCGGAAGTATGCTTTGTATCGCTTCCAAAAAAGGATAATCGAGCGTTAAGCCGTTTCTAACATAGGTGAAGGCGCTTACTTTCATAGAAGTTTTTATAGAAAACAAATTAAAAAAATTATACCGGGAAGCAATGTCAAACATCATGCATCAAAAAAACAAAAGAGGCGTAAAGCCTCTTTAATAATCGTTAGTCCAGCTTTTCCGGTCGCATTTGCGGAAACAGCAAAACATCCTGTATGGAAGGTTGGTTGGTCATTAACATACAAAGCCGGTCTATGCCAATACCGATACCCGACGTTGGCGGCATCCCATATTCCAGCGCACGCAGAAAGTCATGATCGATAAACATAGCTTCATCATCGCCGCGTTCCATTAATTTAATTTGTTCTTCAAATCGTTCCCGCTGGTCTATGGGGTCGTTTAACTCGGTGTAAGCATTGGCTATTTCTTTGCCGTTCACCATCAATTCAAAACGTTCAACCAGCCCTGCTTTTGCGCGGTGCTTTTTTGTAAGCGGGCTCATCTCAACGGGGTAATCAATAATAAAAGTGGGTTGAATAAAGGAGCCTTCACATTTGCCGCCAAACAATTCATCGGTTAATTTTCCTTTGCCCATGCTGGCTTCAACATGTATATGCTGCTGCTTACAAACTTCTCTTAAGCCTTCTTCATCCAGTTCACTTACATCTATACCAATACTTTCTTTTATAGCATCATGAATGGAGATGCGTTTGTACGGTGCTTTAAAATCTATTTCTGTATCACCCACCATCATTTTAGTAGTACCATTTGTAGCAATGGCCACACGCTCCATCAACTGCTCGGTAATGTTCATCATCCACTCATAATCTTTATAAGCAGTATAAAATTCCAGCACGGTGAACTCGGGGTTATGCGTTCTATCCATTCCTTCGTTTCTGAAGTTGCGGCTGAATTCGTACACCCAGTCGAAGCCGCCAACGATCAATCTTTTTAAGTACAATTCATTTGCTATGCGCATATAAAAAGGCACGTCCAATGCATTGTGGTGGGTGATAAAAGGCTTTGCCGCCGCACCACCTGGTATGCTTTGCAGTACGGGTGTATCCACTTCCAGTGCACCATGACCGTTCAGAAATTCCCGAATGGCGTTCATTAATTTTGTGCGCTTAACAAATACCTCTTTTACGTGTGTGTTCACTATCAGGTCGGCATATCGCTGGCGATAGCGAAACTCCGGATCAGTGACCGCATCAAAGGTTTGC
>JANPIA010000435.1:0-1708 GCA_031424735.1 Segetibacter sp. | reverse complement strand
CCATTGCAAACCGTTTTAACATCGGTATATCAGTTCGCCCAACCGGTGTGCTTGCACACATGGGTATTGAATCGGGCGATCCCACCAAAGCGCAGGAGTTTAAAAATAAAACTTCTAAGGAACTGGACTTGTTTTTATGCGACGAACTCAGTTGGTCCAGCATTGGTTCGGTGGTTCATTATAATCCACGTGTAGGGTGGAGGTCGAACAATTTACGGGGAAGGTTGATGGCTTACCTCAGCAGTAAAAAGCCGGCAACGCCATCGGCTATGGAATGGGAACAAAAGAAAAAACATATAGAATCAAGAATGAGCACAACCATGGCGCCGTTGCGGCAACGAATGGGTTTTTGGCCAAAAAGTGTAGAAGACTGGAACAAATTGAAAGCGCTTTTTATTGACCGTGCAAAAGAATACGATGCGGAAGATTATGATTACCGCTTTGGTCATTACGAACAGCACACAAAATTAGAGGGCGTTTACATCCGGCTTAAACTTAGGCCCAACGTAAACATGGTGGGCGATCATGATCTTTTTGGTTTTACCACTACAACCGGCAAGCTGGTGCACGACCGCGATTGGCGCATGGTGCAGGAGGCATTGCAGGCTTCTCCAACTTTCCAGGCGCAACATGGAGGCATTTGGAACTGGGAACCGCGGGAGCCTTTTC
The DNA here is from genome assembly GCA_031424735.1 of Segetibacter sp. Lineage (GTDB taxonomy): Bacteria > Bacteroidota > Bacteroidia > Chitinophagales > Chitinophagaceae > Segetibacter. Next base: position 1,039 of record JANPIA010000435.1, on the reverse strand, counting down.
ACCTTGGCATAAAGAGCAAAATAATGGGCGCCCATTCGCAGCCGGGTGGTGACCCGCTTATCTTAATACTTCCCGGCTTTATAGTGGTTGCTGCATTTTATGTTGCCGGACGGGAAGTGCTCGAATCTGTATGGAACTTTCCTGAAGCCCGTAACTGGTACCTGCAAACGTATAGTGGTAAAAAAATATGATGAATAGTAAAACCTTCATCACCCGATAACAAAAATTGAAATGGAAGATTGCTTTTCCCAAACTTTTTAGGGGCAGACTGCCTGGTGTTCCAACAGTAAACTCGAACACAAAATGAATTGATGTCTCTGACTTCCTGCCTTTGCATTAACAAACAACTTCATTGCCCCGTTGTTCTCAACTACAACCTGTCGTGCCCTGCGGGGATCTCACAAAAGTCCCATAGAAAACCCCTAATCTATTGTATCGGATTTGTCTTATAGCTTATCCCGAAAATTGGTGTTCCCTTTTTGAATTTGCAGGTAATTATACCGTGGATTGTTTGCTGTGTTTTCCTTTATATTTGAGATACAACTTAACAGAGCGCTCGATAACGAAACTGCTTATGACTGGAATGGAGAAGTTCTAAAATGAATTGCAGAAAAACACGCGTACCGGAGAAAGAGCAATTACCACCAAACACTCACCCTACTAAATTTCAACTTAGCATAAAATGAGCCTTTATACGAGATTACAGGAAGCAAGGAGCGAAGAAGATGTAAAAGATGCTTATATAAAAGCATTGGGGCTTAAAGACTATTCCAAAAACCTCTACGACATTCAAACAAAGGAAATTTGGTTTGAGGCTAAAGACGGTTACAAGCATAGCACCTATCAAATGTTTACACAGTTGCTGCACTATGTGCAACAAGCGTTCGATAAAGGTGAATACGTTCCACCGCTTTTATGTGTTATAGATGCCAGGAAAGCGGCTATCATGAAAACTGATGATGCACTACCGCTGTTATCAAATAAAAAGCAACCGATTAAATGGGGTAAAAGTGCCAGTGGTTATACACAGGAGGCTTTG
>JANPIA010000434.1:0-14459 GCA_031424735.1 Segetibacter sp. | reverse complement strand
TTAATGCACAATTGCTACTTCATAGCCTGGCCAAAACCTTCGTATAATTTCGCACATTTATCACCTATAGCTTAACCTACTACTCACTTCTTCTCCGCTACCCTAAGTTTTGCGCTCCTGCTTCTTGTATTGCTTTTTATTTCTTCTTCCCCGGCAATTATTGGTTTCCGGGTGATGATCTTCAATTTGTTTTTGTCTTCTTCCTGTATCAGCGGATTTTCCTGCACTTCCTCAAAAGTTCCTTTCTTGAAAAAGTTTTTTACAATCCTATCTTCTATTGAATGAAAGGTGATAATCGCCACTCTTCCGCCTTGTGCTAAAACCGCAGGCACCTGTTGCAACATTTCTTTTAGCGCGCCCATTTCATCATTCACCTCCATTCGCAACGCCTGAAAAACCTGTGCGAAATATTTATTTGGGTTCCCTTTTACCACCGGACTTACGAGGGTTTTAAAATGAGCAATTGTTTGCAATGGCATGTTACCGCGTTGCTGTACAATATGCTTCGCCAATGTTTTTGCGTTGGTCACCTCACCATATTGTTCAAACAACTTGTGCAAACTTTGCTCACTTAGCTTTTTGATGAGTGTTGCCGCGGTTTGCTCCTGCCGCTGATCCATCCGCATATCCATGGGGCCATCAAAGCGCGTAGAAAATCCGCGTTCACCTGTATCAAACTGGTGGCTGCTTACACCGAGATCGGCCATAATTCCATCTACCTGCGAAACCTTATTCAACCGTAAAAAGCGTTGCAGGTGCCGAAAATTTGCAGGCACAAAAACTACCCGCTCATCATTCAACCGATTTTTTTCGGCATCCGCATCCTGGTCAAATGCAACAAGCTTTCCCTTTTCACCCAGTTTGTCTAAAATGCCCTGGCTATGTCCTCCACCGCCAAACGTGCAATCCACATAAATTCCATTTGGCTTTACCTGTAATGCATCAATGGTTTCGCGATAGAGAACGGGTATATGGTAGGAAGTTGACTGGTTGTTTGGTTGAACAGTTGACTGGGTGGTTGGCTGACTGGGTAACTCTACTTTTGGTTGTTTTTGTACCATATCAACTTTTTCAACTTTTCAACTTCTCTGCCGAACCGTCTGCCATAACATCCTTAGCCAATATGCTGAAACCTTCTGGCGAAAAATCTTCAAAGAGCCTTTTATATTTTGTCGCATCCCATATTTCTATCTTATCCAGCGCAGCTACCAGGATGATATCTTTACCCAACCCGGCAAATTCTCTTAGTGTTGCAGGCAACAACATTCTGCCTGCCGAATCCAGTTCAACCTCGGTAGCACCGCCCAAAAACTGGCGGCGGAATTCTCTTACCTTTGGATCGAATTCGTTTAACTGGCTGATTTTGGCGACCAATGGTCCCCAACTTTGTTCGGGGTAAAGGGTCAAACATTTTTCAAAACCACGGCTTATAACAAACTTTATTTCCCCGTCGGGCAACTGCTTTTTAAAGCCAGCCGGCAACAGGAAGCGATTTTTCGCATCCACGGTTGCTTCAAATTCGCCGAGGAAATGGGTCATGAATTAGGCGGGGTGTGAATAAAAAAACATTATTTGACACAAAATAACACTTTTTCCCACTTTGAAAGCAAATCAAAATGCTTTCTTTTTATCCACAAGTTTGATGTGGGATAAAGCGTTGCTGGCAAAAGGTTTGGACTATTGGATGGCTGATTTTGTGGTTAACTATGTGAATTGATGTGGATAAGCTGTGCTAATAACAGCTGCCCAGCCCTAAATCGTTGATTTTCAAATATAGAAATTAGGTAGGGTTTTGCACATATCCTTTCAAGGAGGGTAGCATCCGCTCCATGTTTCTATTCTGCCGGATATTTTTATTTACATTCTTAAAAAGCAAACGAACTCAATCTTCGTTCTACTATAATCAACCCTTTACCTTTACGGCTTTATGCACCCAAAGTACCTGCAAATAAGCAACTTCGCCTACAACCTGCCCGACGAACGAATTGCAAAATTTCCTTTACCAGAACGCGACCAGAGTAAATTATTGGTGTATAAAAACGGTACAATTGGGAACACTATTTATAAAAATATCGCGGAGCAATTGCCCGCGAAAAGTCTTTTAATTTTCAACGATACAAGGGTTGTTGCGGCGCGCCTGTTGTTTCAAAAAACAACCGGTGCCCTTATTGAAGTTTTTTGCCTTGAACCTGGTTTTGAGTATCCTGACATTACTACTGCGATGTTGCAAAAAAGTAAGGTCAGGTGGAAATGCCTCGTTGGCGGTGCAAACAAATGGAAACATGGAATGGTGCTTGAAAAAAAATTAGGGTTTGATGCAAATTCAATTAAACTTCGGGCTTCGGTTACAGAACAGCTTAGCGACAGTTTTATTATAGAACTCTCCTGGCAACCTGAGCACCTAACCTTTTCGGAGGTATTACAAAAGGCCGGTCAAATTCCGTTACCACCTTACCTGCACCGGGACGTGATTGATTCCGATAAAGAAAGATACCAAACGATTTATGCGAACCAGAACTGTTCTGTGGCAGCGCCCACCGCCGGGCTTCATTTTACGAAACATATATTTGAGGAACTTGCTAAAAAGAATATCAACCGTTCGTTTGTTACCCTTCATGTAGGTGCCGGTACTTTTAAGCCGGTGAAGGCAGCCATGATTGCAGACCATGAGATGCACGCAGAGTTTATCGATGTATCTTTTGAAGCTATTCAGCAGGTAGCGGAACATTTACAGGAAACGATTGTGGCAGTAGGAACTACTTCCACCCGAACGCTGGAAAGTTTGTATTGGATGGGTGTGAAAATTTACAATACCTCTTTGAGAGAACAAGACAGCATTCGTATGGAAGAACTGGCAATTGAACAATGGGAACCCTATGAGCTAACTGCCGCGCTTTCACCGAAACAATCTTTAAAAGTACTGATGAGTTGGATGGAGCAAAAAAACTTTAATAGACTAATTACCCGCACAAGAATTATGATTGCGCCGGGCTACCGGTTTAAAATTGTAAACGCTTTGGTTACTAATTTTCATCAACCACAGTCGACGCTGCTTTTATTAATTGCAGCAATGGTGGGCGACGACTGGAAGCGCATTTATGAATTTGCACTGCAGAACGACTTCCGATTTTTAAGTTACGGGGATGGATGTTTGTTGCAGGCGAACTCGCCTGCATAACTGTGAAAATGCTTTTTATGCCAGTGGCACTTCAATCGTAAAACAGCTTCCCTTTCCCAATGTACTGTCAACTTTAATTTTGCCTTTGTGTACGTCTATTACGGTTTTAACGTAACTCATGCCCAAGCCAAAACCTTTTACGTTATGTACGTTACCAGTATGTGCCCGGTAAAATTTTTCGAAGATGCGTTTGGCTGTTTCTTTATTCATACCAATACCATTGTCTTCAATTTTTATAATAAGATTTTTATTGGTAGAATGGGTTGATATTTTTAGCAAGAGGTTTTCTTTGGAATATTTTATAGCGTTATCAATGAGGTTGGATAAGAGGTTGGTAAAATGACTTTCATCTGCTTCAATCACATCATCGTTTGCGTTCAAAAGCATTTCTACTTTACCCTGGCGATCGTGCAATTGCAGTTGATGATTGTTCAATGCTTTTTCGAGCAACTCATGCGCATGCACTTTTTGCATGTCAAGTTTCAGCTCCTGTTTATCAAGCAATGCAGCCTGCAGTATTGTTTCCACATGCTTATTCATTCTTTTGTTCTCTTCCTTAATAATGTTGTTGAAGTAATTTCGCTTCTCCACATCCTGCACTACCTTTTCATTTTTCAATGCATCCACGGCTAGCGATATGGTGGCAAGCGGTGTTTTAAATTCATGGGTCATGTTGTTGATGAAGTCGGTTTTTATCTCGCTCAACTTTTTTTGCCGCAACAACGTATGCACCGTTAGTGCAAATGCAGCGATAATGATAAGTGTAAACAACAACGCACCAACTATCATCCACCGCAACGATTCCCATACCTGCGTTTTAAAATCGGGCACAATTACAAACAGGTGTTCGTAAGGTACCAACCCTTCCATTTGCGAACCTGTTTCGGGGTTTATTGCAAAAATGACTGTTTTGTTATGCGAGGAGTCTTCCAACTCTGCCGTAAAGTTTCTCGACTGCATTTCAACGTTGTACGAATTTGAATTGGAGGTGATGGCGAATTCAAACTTTACATCTTTCAACTCTTTGTTATGAAAGGCTTTTTGCAGCTTTTCGTTTACTTCAAAATAGGAATAATGTTGTGCAATAGTAGCCCTGCCAATGCCTAAAGTATAATCATCGGAAGGCAACAAACTTATTTTTGAACTGTTGGGAAGTTTGAGTGTTGGCGCTGTGGAAGCCTTTGCGCTTAACTCGTTGGCAACCTCGGTACCGGCTTCGTACACACGTGCAATTATCTGGTTTCGCTTCAGCTCAATCATATCTCTAAACCAACTTACCTGAAGCATAATAATGCCCAAAAGCGAAAGCGATATGAGTACAACAATGATGGGAAAAATTCTCTTCATCAACGCAAATATAGAGGCATTGATTAGTGTTTAAGAATTTGAATATGAGGATTGTTTGTTTTTAACGCGCTATTGACACTGCATTGATTTATTCTATTTTTTTATTTCGTAAAATCGTTTTAAGTATTAATTTTCCTACACCATGAATATTACCTCAGGAGACCTGCTTATTTCCGATCCGTTTTTAAGAGACCCGAATTTTATGCGTTCGGTGGTGGTTATTTGCGAACACCAGGATAAAGGCAGCTTTGGTTTTGTTTTGAATAAAAAGTATGAGCAGGTTTTAGGAGATCTTATCTCTGATCTTTCTGAATCGGATTTCCCGGTTTACTATGGCGGACCTGTTCAGCTTGACACTGTACATTTTTTACACAGATGCCCTGCACTTATACAAGGCGGTCATGAAATAGCGGATGGAATTTATTGGGGAGGGGATTTTGAAGAAGTTTCCGAACTATTGAAAGCGGAAAAACTGAGCAGGAAAGACATTCGTTTTTTTATAGGATACAGTGGCTGGAGCGAAGGACAATTGGAGGAAGAGATGAAGCTGAAAAGCTGGATAACAAGCAAAGCAACTGCTGAACTTATTTTTACGTCAAACGCTGATAATACGTGGAAAGCTGCATTGCAGGAGTTAGGTGGCGAGTATGAACAAATGGTTAATTACCCGATTGATCCGCAATTGAATTAGCAGCACATTCCAAAAGGGTGAATAATAACAAAGCTTCCCCTTTTTAAGGTAGTTTGAATTAATATAGATAAATGCGATGGTGGAAAATGCTGCTATGGAAAACTACTTTTGAACGGAGCGACGCCACTATCGATCCACCTTGTACTAATGCCGGTAACCAAAAAAATAACCAAAATCTTTCAGCTGTTCATCCAATCATTTTACTTCCTGCAACTCAACAAGGCGCTGGTAAATACCGCCGTTGTTTATGAGTTGATCATGCGTGCCCCGTTCGGCAATTTCACCTTTATCCAGCACAATTATTTCGCTTGCATGACGGATGGTACTAAGGCGGTGAGCGATTACGATAGACGTTCTGTTTTGCATCATGTTGTTGATGGCATCCTGCACCAACCGTTCACTTTCGGTATCGAGCGACGAGGTTGCTTCATCCAAAATAAGGATGGGTGGATTTTTTAAAACAGCCCTGGCAATGGTTAATCGTTGCCTTTCACCTCCGCTCAACTTGCTGCCGCGATCGCCTATATTGGTTTCGTAGCCTTCTTCTTTTTGCACAATATAATTGTGTGCATTGGCAATCTTCGCTGCCTTTTCAACATCACTCTTGGAGGCGTGCTCCATGCCGAGGGCAATGTTGTTGGAAAGTGTATCGTTGAAGAGAATTGGCTCCTGTGTAACGATACCCATTTGTGTGCGTACGGAGTGCAGCGAGTAATCTTTTATGTTGATTCCATCTATCAATAACTCGCCCTCAGTAACGTCGTGAAAGCGGGGCACCAGGTCGGCAAGTGTACTTTTGCCGGCACCGGATGAACCAACAATAGCTATTGTTTTACCCTTTTCAATGCGCAGATTTATATTTTTCAAAATGGTTTTTTCCTCGTACTGAAAACTTACGTTTTTAAACTCTATATCGTGCTGAAACGAAGTAAGCTTTATACCGTTTTCATTAGCATCTACCTTAACAGGCGCCTGCAATATTTCTTCAATTCGTGCAATGGCGGCGCTGCCCCTTTGCATATTATAAAACGACGTAGATAGTGATTTTGCCGGGCTGATAATTTGAGTAAAGATTCCGATATACATGATGAACCCTTCAGCTTCCAGCCCGTTGGCATTACCGCCTAAAACAAGCTTTCCGCCAAACCACAAAATGCCGCACAACACCATAACCCCAAGCAGTTCACTAAGCGGCGAAGCCAGATCGCGGCGATATTGCATTTTATTGCGAATATGAAATAGGTCCTCGTTTGTTTTAATGAACTTATTGCGAAGTAAACCTTCGGCATTAAACGCTTTGATAACACGAAGACCGCCGAGCGTTTCATCTAACACCGACAAAGCTTCACCCAATTTTACGGCGGCAATATTGGATTGCTTTTTTAGGGAGCGACTGATACGCCCAATGATGATACCCGTTAGCGGTAAAAAAATAAACAGGAAAAGAGAAAGCTGGGGACTGATGTATATAAGTGAAATGAGAATAATAAGAATGTTTAAAGGGTCTTTAATCATTCCTTCGAGGGTACCGACAACGGAGGTTTCCAATTCAGCCACATCATTGGTCATGCGGCTCATTACATCTCCTTTTCGCTGATCGGTAAAATAGCCAATAGGGAGTTGCAGCAACTTGTTATACAATTCGGCCCGAAGTTTTGTAACCACCGAATTTTTTATGGGCGCCAGCACGTAGAAAGACAGGTACAAAAAAAAGTTTTTTAATAGTACCGATGCTATTACCGTAAGGCATATTAACCCGAGAGCGATAACCGGACCTTGCGCACCATTGGTTTGAATGATATGGCTTATCTCATAATTGATATACTTGATGAGATCTTTCGAATTATGGATGGCACCGGGATCAACAAAAACCAATTTTTCTTTTCCAAATATCAACCCTAAAAAAAAAGGAAGCGTAGCCAGGGAGGTTAGTGAGAATACGATAGACAGCAAAGTGAACAAGAAGTAGAGAACTATATTTCCTTTATAAAACCGGAGATATTTAAAAAGTCGGGCGTATTTTTTCATCAGTGTTTTAAATCAAAACGAATGGCACAAAGTAACTAATTTTACTACGATAAACAGGATATTAATATGGAAGAAGGAAAACGCCAAAAGCAGGTTGCAGCGGTTTTACAGCAGGAATTAAATACAATTTTTATGCGCCTTGGCCTGAACATGATTGATGGTGGAATGGTGTCTATCGCCAATGTAAAAGTTACACCCGATCTGCTGGAAGCCCGCATATACCTCAGCCTTTTTAAAGTTGCCGATACCACGATTGCTTTGAAAAAAATTGAAGACCGTTCATGGGAAGTAAAACGTGAACTCAGTTCGCAGGTAAAGCATCAGCTCAGGCGCATACCGGTGCTGTCTTTTTATTTAGACGATACACTTGACTATGTTTTTAAAATGGAAGAAATTTTTAAAAAGATAAGTGAAGACGACAGACCGTTGGCGACTGATGAGAAAAGTTAGTTGATGTGCTAAAAGCTGAAGTCAGTAAAAATAGTAGCATTAGAGAATCAATTCAATACCGTAGTACCCAATAACGTATTACCAATTACTTCAATACCCCAATAATCTACTACCCATTGACCAATTGAACTAATGACCCATTGACCCCCATGACCTTCCTCTTCGCCTGGCGATATTTTAAAGCAAAGAAAAGCACGAATGCGATCAACATTATTTCGTGGATAAGTGTATTGGCGATTGCAGTGGGAGCGGCTGCTTTGATTTTGGTATTAAGCGTATTTAACGGGTTTGAAGGATTGGTAAAAAGCCTTTACGCTGATTTTTACGCTGATGTTAGAATAGCCCCGAAAGCTTCAAAGTTTTTAACGCTAACACCGATACAGTTAGCATCCATCAGGCACACAACAGGTGTAAAAGGTGTTAGTTTAATTGCAGAGGAAAAGGCAGTATTGGTAAACGATCAATACCAGAGCATTGTTTACTTAAAGGGTGTGGATGATAACTACACACAAGTAAGTGGTTTACCGCAACACATTGCAAATGGGAAATTTGAAACCGGAAAGGTTGATGAGCCCTACCTCATTTTAGGGTCGGGTATTGAAAATGCCGTGGGAGTTGAAGCTGGCAAAACCATCACTCCATTAACCATCTACCTTCCCAACCGAAAAGCCGCCAGTTTTTCGGGTACCGATGCGCTCAACTCTTATAATGCGAACATCAGCGGCAGCTTTATTATACAGCAGGATTTTGATAATAAATATGCAATCACCAATATTGATTTTGTAAAATACATGCTCGATTTGGGTGGAGACGAATACAGCGCTGCAGAAATAAAGGCAATTGATCCTGCCAGGATGGATGAGGTAAAGAAAAAACTTGCGCAAACTTTGGGACCTAATTACTTAATTCAAACCCGTTACGAACAAAACCAAGGTCTGTATTCAGTAATGCAAATGGAAAAGTGGGTCATTTACTGCATCCTTTCTCTCATATTAGTAGTAGCTGCTTTTAACATGATTGGAGCTTTAACCATGCTTGTGCTTGAAAAACAAAAGGACATTTCGGTTTTACAGGCAATGGGTGCAAACCCTAATTACATTCAGCGAATTTTTTTAAACGAAGGATTTTTGCTTGCAGGCATAGGTGGCGGAGCCGGAATATTATTAGCAGTTGGGATTTGCCTGCTGCAAATAAATTTCCACTTTTTAAAATTGCAGGGAGGAAGTTTCATTATAGATTATTACCCTGTAAAAATGTTGCCGTTCGATTTTATCCTTGTGATTACAACCATTGTGATAATTGCGTTACTTGCAGCCTGGATACCTGCCCGAAAAGCATCCCGGCAGGTGTTTAGTTTAAAGAGTTAGGAGTTTATCCGCCAAAAAAAACCATCCGGTTAAGATGGTTTTTGTTAAGCAATTTATTAATTAATAGTCGCCCATGGTTTCAGGCAACATGGTTAATGCTTCTGCAAGTTGTGCGTCGTTTGGTGCTATCCCATGCCATTCATGACTCCCCTCCATAAACTTTACACCTTTCCCCATTCCGGTCTTCATCAAAATACACACAGGCTTCCCTTGTCCGCTTAGTTTTTTAGCCTCTTCTAAACCATCTACCACCGCATTAATATCGTTACCATCCATTTCAATAACAATCCAACCGAAAGCTTCAAACTTAGCCCGCAAATTTCCAAGGTCCATTACCTTTTTAGTGGGTCCGTCAATTTGCTGACCATTGAAATCAATTGTAGAAATAAGGTTATCTACACCTTTGGCCGCAGCAAACATGATGGCTTCCCAGTTTTGTCCTTCATCTAATTCCCCATCTCCATGCAACGAGAAAACGGTTTTGGAATCGCCGTTAAATTTTTTTGCCAGGGCGGCACCAATAGCCACGCTCATACCCTGCCCAAGCGATCCGCTTGCTACTCTTACGCCGGGCAAATGTTCGTGGGTGGTGGGGTGCCCCTGCAGGCGGCTGTCAATCTTTCTAAAAGTTGCCAGTTCACTAATATTGAAATAACCAGAACGGGCCAGGGTTGAGTAAAAAACGGGCGAAATATGACCGTTTGAAAGAAAGAACAAATCTTCGCCCGCACCATCCATACTAAAGGAGGGGTTATGATCCATCACTTTGAAATACAGGGCTGTAAAAAAATCAGCACAACCCAATGAGCCACCTGGGTGTCCGCTTTGTACTCCATGTACCATCCTTACAATGTCTCTTCTTATTTGTGATGCTATTGCTGATAATTCTGGCATGAGTGTAAAATTGTTGCATTCAAAACTACAATATTTAAGTTCTTGAGGCAGCTATCACCTTAAAAAATTCATCTACCAAGTTATTATTTAAAAGGTGTTCGTCTTTTGTACCTCATCTTTACTTTTTCAGTACCTGGGAAAGGATATTTTTATTTGCGCAACAAATACATTTAATTTGCTATCCTGTTGCCCCCAATGGATAACATATTTTTAAAAAAATGCTGACTGCATGGAACAAATTATAATTGGTGGTATTTTGGCTTTTATTGTAACGTTTTACGCTATCCCGGTTATCATTAAAGTAGCAAACGCAAAAAAGCTTTACGATGAGCCCGATGATGCGCGTAAAATTCATACAAAGCCGATTCCATCATTAGGAGGATTGGCAATATTTGTTGGTTTTACCCTTTGCCTTTTGTTTTCTATTAATTTTTCGGCTAGTAATCCTGAATTCCAGTATTATATCGCTGGGTTTCTTATCATGTTTTTCATCGGTATGAAAGATGACATCCTCGCTCTTTCAGCAATGAAAAAGTTTTGCGGACAGTTAATTGTGGCTTCAATACTTATATTTAAAGCGAAACTTGTAATAACCGACATGCATGGGTTTATGGGTCTCCATCACATACAGGAAACCTTTAGTTACTTTTTAAGTCTTTTTACGATAGTGGTTATCATAAATGCATTTAACCTTATAGATGGCGTGGATGGATTGGCAGGCAGTATAGGGCTTATTACCTCAATGGTTTTCGGCACTTTCTTTTTAATTAATGGCAATATCCCTTATGCAGTTTTAGGGTTTGGCTTCGCCGGAAGTGTACTCGCATTTTTGATATACAATTTTCACCCGGCAAAAATATTTATGGGCGATACAGGATCGCTGCTAATGGGGCTCGTTAACAGCATTCTCGTTATAAAGTTTATAGAAACCGGCACTAATTACAGTACCTATCCGCTAATAGCAGCGCCTGCTGTTGGGTTTTCTATTATGTTGCTTCCGCTAATGGATACTTTGCGGGTTTTTGGTATTCGCATCATTCATGGTAGATCGCCTTTCAGCCCCGATAGAAACCACATTCATCATTTGCTTTTAGACAGGGGACTGTCGCACAAAAGTGTAACGTTAACGTGTGTAGCAATCAGCAGTATTTTTATTACCGCAGGTTTTTTACTGCAATCTATCGGCACAACCTGGCTTATACTGGCTTTGATCATTTGTTTTTTCGGAGGCATTTATGGCCTTTACCTTACCAAATCCAAACCCGGCATGCGGGTTATTAAAGGGGATGGGGATGGCGAAAGCAAATTTGCTGAAACGGTTGGTAAACGCGTACGCCTTGTTTCGTTGTTTAACCGGGCTGTAGCTGTAGATGAAGACTGAAAACATTAATATTTTGTTAGAGCAACCAGGGGGTTGCTTTTTTTATGCATACTAAAACCGATATGGCGTGATGCATTAGATTTGCGCAAAGAAAAAATAATACTATGAGTGAAGAACTGGAATTAATAACGGAAGATGCAGAAGCATCAATGAAAAAAGCGATCGGATTTCTTGAGATAGAGCTTGTAAAAATTAGGGCGGGTAAAGCTAACCCGTCAATGTTAGATGGTATTAGCGTAGACTATTATGGAAATCCCACCCCTATTAACCAGGTAGCAAACATAAATATTATGGATGCCCGAACCATTAGCATTCAACCCTGGGAAAAAAACATGCTGCAGCAAATAGAACGCTCCATTATAGCTGCAAATATCGGCATCAACCCGCAAAACGATGGTGTGCTCATACGCCTGTACCTGCCCCCGTTAACCGAGGAAAGACGAAGAGAAATGGTGAAGAAAGCAAGCGGCGAAGGAGAACATTCAAAAGTGGCCATTCGCAATATCAGGCGCGATGCGATTGAACAGGTAAAAAAATTGCAGAAAGATGGTTTAAGCGAAGATGTGGCTAAAGATGCAGAGCAGTCTATACAAAACATTACCGATCGTTACATTATACTTGTAGATAAACACCTGGAAGCAAAAGAAAAGGAGATCATGATTGTATAACGAACCCGGATCGTTTACCAATAAAAATCCCGGCGCTATAAAGTACCGGGATTTTTATTGGGTTTATTGGCCAGGTAAACCCCAACGAGAATTACACCGAGGCATGCAACCTGTAAAAGGCTAATGTGTTCCCCATCCCACAATCCCCAGAAAACAGCAATTACGGGAATGCCATATGTAACGGTTGAGGAAAACAGGCTACCCGCCCTTTTTACCAGCATATAAAATAATACCGATGCTATTGCTGTTCCAAATACACCCAACACTACGCTGGCACTGGTCGCCCGCAAAAAGTCAACATCCATCATCGGCCGGGCAAAAAAACCCGCAAACCATAATACCATCACCGAAGGAAAAATTAAAAAACCAAAAGCGAGGGAAGCGATATTGAGAGAACCTATGTTATTCATATGCTTTCCGATAATATTTACATTGATACCATAAAAAATAGTTGCCACTAATACCAAAGATGAAAAGCCGAGGTAGGATAAACTGATATCGCCCCTGGATACAAAAAGCAGGCACAAACCAATAAAGCCTACTATAACACCCAAAAGTTTTTGACGACTTACCATTGATTTGAAAAACATGATACCAATTACTATTGTAAATAGCGGTGTTAATGCATTTAAAATACCTGCCAGCGAGGTATCTATTTTGGTTTCCGCTATGCAGAACAGGAAGGCAGGAAAAAAGCTTCCGAGTATACCGGAAAGTATCACCATCAAAATTTTATCGCGTGGAACTTGTTTGATGGCTGATACGGCAAAGGGTAGCAGCACCAATCCAGCACTCGCCATACGCAGAGCAGCCACTTCGTATGGCGATAAGCTTTCCATGCCCAACTTCATTAAAATAAACGAGCTACCCCATATAAGACATAGCACAAAATAAATTCCCCAGTTAATCAATTTATCGTTCAACAGTTACATTTTGCTTCAAAGGTCATATTTTCGGGATAACGACTGTTATAATTCTAAACCATTGTATTGTGATCAACCTATCTGAAATTTCAACCCGCGCACCAAAGGATTTTGATAAAGAAAAAACAAAGGCTAAAACGGCTAAAATATTGGATGAAGTTGATGAATTGCAAAACCTTTTATTTGCTGAAAGCAAATACTCCCTGTTAATTGTTATTCAGGGGATGGATGCCAGCGGAAAAGATGGAGCCATAAAAAATGTGTTTGGTACGTTGAACCCGCAGGGTGTTGCTGTTAAGTCGTACAAAGCCCCCACTGCCGATGAATTAGCCCACGATTTTTTATGGCGAATTCACGCTTATGCCCCTTCCAGGGGAATGATCCAAATTTTCAACCGTTCGCATTATGAAGACATTTTAATAACCCGGGTACATAAGTGGTGCGACGATGAAACGGCCGCTAATAGAATGAAAGCGATCAACCAATTTGAAAACTTATTAACGGAACATAACAACACACAAGTATTAAAATTTTACCTGCACGTATCGCACCAGGAGCAAATGGAGCGACTATCTGAACGAACCACCGATCCCGCAAAACAATGGAAGTATAACGAAAAAGATATAGCTGAATCTAAGTTGTGGGATGAGTATATGCTTATGTATAACGAATGCTTTGAAAACTGCAACAAGGTTCCCTGGCATATTATCCCCTCCGATCAAAATTGGTATAAGGAGTACCTGATAGCTGATAAAGTAAGGGAAACTCTAAAGGAATTAAAAATGCAGTTTCCGGTTATTAAACATAATGAAACGAATGTGATACCTGGCTAACGGAGCCAGAAAACTCAAAGTCTTAATTACATATATTTGTTGGAGGTTTATCTACTACCAATACCATTACCGAAACATACTTTATGAGAAAATATTTGCTGATACCCTTATGCCTGCTTTTTCTAATTGGCTTAAAGGCGCAGAACGTTAAAAAGGCTGCCTCAAAATCCGATAAAAAAAAATCATCATCGGCCAAATGGCAAACCGGTGGGGTGGCAAGTTTAGCCCTTGCACAAAGCGGGTCTCGTAATTGGGCTGCGGGTGGCGACCGGTTCAATCTGTCTGCAAATGCATTTGTTTATTTATACGCTAATCATTCAAATGGGCGATGCCATTGGGATAATACCCTGGACGCTGCCTATGGCTTATTGAAAAGCCGCGCCTACGGCTTAATTAAGAATGATGATAAAGTAGACCTCACTTCCCGCTGGTCGTATGCATTAGGAAAGAAGCAGATACGCCGTTTCAGGGTGGGAGCCATTTTAAATTTTCGAACCCAATTTGCAGATGGATATGATTACGATGGGGCAGAGGAAAAGAGAATTTCCGCCTTTCTCGCGCCCGGTATATTTACCCTTTCTACCGGCGTTCAATTTTATACAGCCAAAGGAGATTTTAATACACATATTGGTTTTGCAAGCCGGTCTGTTTTGGTTGCTAACCGACCGTATGAGTTAGCCGCTAATTATGGTGTAAACC
>JANPIA010000433.1:0-7624 GCA_031424735.1 Segetibacter sp. | reverse complement strand
AAAAAATATTTCTGTGTTTTTGAGGTTTGCTTTTTTGGGAATGATGAAGAAATTTTCTTTATTGGGAAAGAGGTTGAAAGCCTCCAGCAAAAAACGCAGTTGTAACCTGCTGTTCATCTTTTTTAAAATCTCTTCATTACTTCCTGATAGGTTCCATCCATAGCAAAGCTTATCCTGCAACTTGGGCGTTTTAGCCCCGGCGGTGCTTATGGGTGTAAATGCATACAGGTTTTTGGGTAACGATGGATGTCCGAATATTTGAAAAGGTTTATCGGTTCCGCGGCCTTCGCTCAATACAGTGCCTTCAAAAAAACAGGTAGATGGATACCAGTAAATGGAACCGGCATCGGGCAGGTTAGGCGATGGCTTTTCGGGTAAGATGTATTTACTGCTATGTGTATAATTCTGGCATTTAATCACGGTTATATTTCCTGCTCCTCCATACTTCATGGTTTTGTTCATTGCATCCTTTACTTTTTTTGCCATCAGGTTAACCATTACTTCGTGGCTAAGCAATCCTTCACCCACCAAAAAGTTAGCATATTCGCCGATGGTCATTCCATACACTACCGGTACCGGCTGCATACCCACAAAACTATGGAATGCCGTATCCAGCACAGGTCCATCCACATAAAATCCATTGGGATTTGGTCGATCGAGGATGACGAGCGGCTTATCATGCTCTATAGAGGATTCAATAAACTCCTGCAACGATGAAATGAATGTATAAAATCTTACACCCACATCCTGTATATCAAATAGCATCACATCAACATCCGCAAGGTCTTCTGCCGATGGCTTTCTTTTTTTGCCATATAATGAAATTACCGGGATGCCGGTTTTGGTGTCGGTATAGGTATCTATCTTTTCACCAGCATCAGCGGTTCCTCTAAAGCCATGTTCTGGTCCGAATATTTTAGTAATGCTTATTCCCAGTTTCTGCAAGGTATCTACCAAATGGGTTTTGCCAACCGTAGCGGTATGGTTGGCAAAAACTCCAACACGCTTTCCCTTCAGCAGGTGCAGGTAGCCGCCCAGGTTGTATGCTCCGGGTAGTATTGCTTTAATAGATGTTCCGCTTTTTGAGGGAACATTTTTTACAATTTTTTGTTTGGGTGGATTTTGTGCAAGTACGGTAAACGATAAAAAGACGAATAAAATAATAAGTTGTTGCCTGCGCATAGTGGGGTTTTGTAGCATTGAATGTAGACTAAAATTTATTTGACATTTCCTGATTTAGTGTTTTATTTTGCCCGCATTCCAATCCTTATCCTGGCATTACAGCTGGCTGGCGCTGCAACTTCGGTACAAAAAATTATTGCCGGATTAGCAAAGTTTAAAATTTCAAAAAAGTAAAGTTATGCAACAAGTAAAAAGTGGTGATACTGTAAAAGTGCATTATCATGGTAAATTAACAAATGGAACAACGTTCGATAGCAGCGAAGGTCGTGAGCCCCTTGAGTTTGAAGTGGGTAGCGGTGCTGTGATAGCTGGTTTTGATAGCGGCGTTACGGGTATGACTGTTGGTGAAAAAAAGACGATCAATATTCCGGTTGATGAAGCATATGGTGCAAAACAGGACGATCTTTTTATGGAGTTCCCGATGGATCGTTTTCCGGCGGATATGCAGCCCGAAGTTGGCGCACAATTAAACATGAGCAATGGAGCCGGGCAAAACTTTCCGGTAGTAATTGCGGAGGTACGGGAGGATACAGTTTTACTGGATGCAAACCATCCGCTTTCTGGCGAAGATCTGATTTTCGATCTTGAGCTCGTTGAAATTAAAGGTTCAAAACCTTTGATCCTCATGCCCTGATATTTCCCAACATATAATTATAAAAAAAGCCTGGCGTACCCGGGCTTTTTTTATAAAAGTGAATAGTATTCAGTCATCCATTTTTGCAACCGCATACCGCCTTGAAAAAATGTAAGCGAACAGTAAAATAAAAGCAGTTAGAAGCAGCGGGCAAAGTACCGACCCTTCAAAACCAAACTGCCCGCCCGTAAATAAACTTGGCCCGGATACCGATTGTTTAAAAATACTTTGCAGTTGCAACCCGCTTACTTCATAACCCAGTACCGGACCCTGGAAAAAGTTCCAGGAAAAGTGAAAGAAGATACTAAACCAAAGATTACGGGTGTATATATAATTGATACCCAAAAATAAACCTGCAATCAGAATGTTTACCAGGGCAAGAGCTGTAACATCAGGATTGGCTCCATGAAATAAACCAAACAACGCCGCGGTAATAGCAAGCGCTATCCACTTATTTACCGATTGCATCAGGTTGTTTAAAAGATATCCGCGAAATAAAAGTTCTTCTACAAAGGCCACAATTATCATTGCCAAAAATTCAAGCAAAAAAGTGTTACCGGGAATTTCGTAACCAATAAAGGTGATATAGCCGGCCACCACCAACACCATCGTTCCAATACCCAATATTGCCGGTCCGCTAAAGAAGCCTAGCCAGGCTTCATTGGTAAATCCATTCCATTCAAAACCAAGACTGGCAAACGTTTGACGGTCCACCAGCTTACGAAAGAACCAGGTAACAAGCAATATACCTACGCTGATGATGGAGTACACCAAAATAAAATTTTGGATACTCGATTCGGATGAAGCTCCGGCATCGCCGCTAATTTTGGTAAGCGCTGCCAATGCCAGTTGCTGAAAAAACATCATAACAAAAAACACAACGATGGTGTATAAAAAAGCCCTGAGCCAGCCTTGCTTTATAAATGGTTTTTGGATGAAGTCCATAAAAATGTTTTACAATTTCAGGTGTTAAGTTGAGGGTAAAAGTAACGAATAGGCAAAGGGTAATTTCGGGATGTTTGCATTTTTTAACGCTTGTAAATTCAATTAACTTGCCTGCAAATTTTCTAACGATGTTTAAAGATTACAAGTTTACTGCCGCCGATCGCTTTATTCGTTATGTGCAGGTAGATACACAATCCGATCCGCAAAGCACTACACACCCCAGCACCAAAAAGCAAAAAAATTTAAGCAATATTTTGGTGGATGAATTGTTGCAAATTGGTGTTGCAGATGCCCACATGGATGACTATGGGTATGTATATGCAACCATACCCTCCAATACAAGTAAACAAGTACCTGTAATTTGCTTTTGCAGCCATGTAGATACCGCGCCTGATTGTAGTGGTACCCACGTAATACCGATAGTACATGAGCATTATAACGGAAAGGATATTGAACTGCCCGATGACGAAACGCAGGTGCTAACAAAGAGGGAATATCCTTACCTGAAGCAACACACCGGCCACACCATCATCACCGCAAGTGGTAATACTTTACTGGGTGCCGATGATAAAAGCGGGGT
The DNA here is from genome assembly GCA_031424735.1 of Segetibacter sp. Lineage (GTDB taxonomy): Bacteria > Bacteroidota > Bacteroidia > Chitinophagales > Chitinophagaceae > Segetibacter. Next base: position 4,283 of record JANPIA010000433.1, on the reverse strand, counting down.
TGCCGAAATTATGGATATGGCACATTTTCTTACCACGCACCCGGAAGTAAAACATGGTGCCATCAAGATATTATTTACGCCAGATGAGGAAATAGGAAAGGGAACAGCCAAATTAGATATGCAAAAGTTAGGAGCCGATTTTGGCTATACATTAGATGGCGGAGAAGCCGGTATGCTGGAAGATGAAACCTTTAGTGCAGATGGTGCAACCATTAACATTTATGGTGTGATAGCGCACCCGGGATATGCAAAAGGAAAACTGGTAAATGCTTTAAAAATTGCAGGCGAAATACTTGCGGCTTTACCGGTTCACGAATTTAGCCCCGAAACTACAAATGGGCGTAAAGGTTTTGTACACCCGGTGCGTTTTGAAGGTATAGCGGAGAAAGCAAGCCTTGACTTTATTGTAAGGGATTTTACCCGCGAAGGTTTAAAAGCAAATGCGGAGCGCCTGCAGGCAATTGCTGAAAAGGTTTTGCTGAAACATCCGAAAGCGCGTATGGAATTTAAGCTAACAGAACAGTACCGCAATATGAAGGAAGTGCTGGATAAACATCCGCACGTAACCGCTTATGCGGAGGAAGCCTACAAACGCAGTGGTCTTTCGGTGCGAAAAGAAAGCATCCGCGGGGGAACAGACGGTAGCCGTTTAAGCTTTATTGGATTGCCCTGCCCGAACCTTTTTACCGGTATGCAGGGCATACACAGTAAACTGGAATGGATAGGTGTGAAGGACATGGAAAAAGCGGTTGAAATGCTTGTAAATTTAGTAATGGTTTGGGAAGAGAAAAGTTGACGATACTGTATAGTTTTGAATCAATTAAACGTGAAATTGTAACTTTGGCTATGTCTCACGCAGCTTTGAAATTATTAAGCGACAAAGAATATCTTGCTTTTGAAAGAGAGGCAGAGGAAAGGCATGAATATTACCGAGGCGAAATGTTTGCGATGAGCGGTGCGTCGTTTAAACATAATGTTATAGAAGATAATCTTCGTGTTTTATTGGGTACTTTTTTAAAAGATAGAAAATGCCGTTCCTTTGGCAGCAATCTTCGCGTTCACATACCGGCGAATACATTGTACACATACCCTGATATTTTAATTGTATGTGATGAACCAGCGTTTACAGATGATGAGTTTGATACGTTGTTAAATCCATCTGTCATCATCGAAATTTTATCGCCATCCACTGCCAATTACGATCGCGGAACCAAATTTGATCTCTACCGCGAAATCAAATCGTTACAGGAGTATGTGTTGATCGATTCCACAAAGGTGCATGTCGTTCGCTATACCCGGAATGCTGAGGAAACATGGACTTTATCCGAAAGCAAAAACCTTCACGATCCATTTTACATTGCTACTATAGGTTTCGATGTTCCAATCGCAGAAATCTATGCTGGCATACCTGATAATTAACAGGTGCTTCGTTTGTTCCATTTTCTGTAAGCATTCTCAATAAAAAATATTTAAAAAGGTTTGCTAATACCTACTTTAGCTTTAGCATTAAATTTCAACCTAAACATTTTACAATGGAACTTCTTACCTCGTATTGGTGGCTCATACTTATTCTCTTCATTTTATTCAGTGGTCTTGTTACGGTAACCCAGGGAACCATAGCAGTTGTTACCCTGTTTGGAAAATACCAGCGTGTACTTCGCCCTGGTTTAAATTTTAAAATCCCTGTTCTTGAGCAGATATACAAAAGGGTTAGCATTCAAAACCGCTCGGTTGAATTAGAGTTTCAGGCGGTAACTGTTGACCAGGCAAACGTGTACTTCAAATCGATGCTGCTGTATTCCGTACAAAATGCCGACGAGGAAACCATTAAACGTGTAGCCTTTAAATTCATTACCGATAAAGACCTGATGCAGGCGTTGATACGGACCGTAGAAGGTTCCATTCGTGCTTTCGTTGCTACAAAGCGACAGGCGGAAATACTTTTGCTGCGCCGTGAGATCGTTGAGTTTGTGAAGGACCAGATAGATCATTCGTTAGAAGACTGGGGTTATCATTTGCAAGACCTCCAGATAAACGACATCACCTTCGACCAGCTTATTTTGGAAAGTATGAGCAGGGTAGTGGCAAGTAACAATTTAAAGGCCGCTGCCGAAAATGAAGGACAAGCATTGCTAATAACAAAAACGAAAGGCGCAGAGGCAGAAGGTAACGCCATTAAAATAGCCGCCGAGGCAGAACGCGAGGCGGCAAGGTTGCGCGGTCAGGGCGTGGCATTGTTCCGGGAGGAAGTTGCACGGGGTATGAGCCAGGCAGCCGAACAAATGCAGCAGGCTAACCTCGATACCAATGTAATTCTGTTTAGTATGTGGGTTGAAGCTGTAAAGAACTTTGCCGAGTACGGTAAAGGCAATATGATTTTTTTAGATGGCAGCCCCGAAGGCATGCAAAACATTATGAAGCAAATTATGGGTATGGTAAAACAAAATACCGATAAGAAGAAAGATGCTTAATTAGAAAGCGTAACCGATAAAATAATGTTGAAAGAAAACATTGAACACGGTTATCCGAATGAATATTTACGTTGTCTTTACAAAGCTTTTTAAATAGGGTGTCAACGTTATTATATTCCGTCTGCATGGGGCGACGAGCAGATGCACAAACCGCCACGGTTGGTCGCTTCGCAACTGGTCAAATAATTTTCTTGATAAAATTGCTTATAAACATGCGTTCAACAATAGTTGATCAATAATTAACTAACACAAACAGAAAGACATAATTGCCGTATGAATTTTTTTCTTCAAAACAAACCCACCATTTTCCCAACTACCGATGGAAAACTGATAGAAGAGCATTTTGGAAAGGTTTCCACCAACAACGAAGATGTAAGCATCGCCCACATGATAGCTCCGCCAGGTTGGGGCGAGCCTCACCAAAACCCCGAGTTTGATGAATGGACATTGGTTAGTCGCGGTAAAAAATATATCGAGATAGATGGACAGGGAATGGTGGTAGAAGCCGGACAGAGCATACTCGTAAAAAAAGGAGCCCGTGTTCGTTACAGCAATCCTTTTAACGAAGAATGCGAATACTGGAGTGTTTGTTTACCTGCCTTTTCGTTGGATACGGTTAACAGGGAAGATTAAGCAATAGTTAACACTATAAAAAATAATAGGGTCTATCTTGGGCACGTTCAGGCATTCACATTTGTGTACAAAAAAGTTATGCTGAACATCCGCATCGCAGGCATGCGATCTATTACTTTTACACCGCCTAAATTTTTATAATCGAATGATGTGGTTATTTCTCCAGGTTGATGCGCAACGTATTACAGACAGTTTAAACAGGGCAGCAGCCTTTACAAAAACCCCGGAATCAATTTCGCTTTGGAGTTTGTTAGATAAGGGTGGGTGGATTATGTACCCGCTTTACGCCCTGCTTGTGTTAGCCATCTTTATTTTTTTTGAACGCCTGATCGCTATACGGAAGGCCAGTAAAATTGAAGATAATTTCATGAGCATGATACGAGACAATATCATGACGGGTAATGTAGCGGCAGCGCGTACGCTGGCAAAAAATACCGACAACCCCGTTGCCCGAATTATCGATAAAGGCATACGCCGTATAGGTAAACCAATTGATGCTATCGAAAAAAGCATGGAGAACATTGGCAAGCTGGAGATGTATAAAATGGAACGCAACCTCAACATTCTTTCGCTGGTTGCGGGCATTGCGCCTATGTTCGGGTTTCTCGGTACAATCATCGGAATGATACAATTGTTCTATGGTATTTCCAGCACCGGCAACTTTACGCTCAACGATATCGCAGGTGGTATTTATGTAAAGATGATCACCTCGGGTACAGGTTTAATCATTGGTTTGCTTGCCTACATAGGGCACAATGTGTTAACAACTTTGATAGATAAAACTGCCAACAAAATGGAATCTGCCAGTTCAGATTTTATCGACATTTTGCAGGAGCCGACGAGATAGGTCAATGGGTCTACAGGTCAATGGTGTTAATAGGTTAAGGGGTAGTACGTATTATGGTATTGGGGTGGCTGGTGGGGGAGTTAAAAATTTTGTACCGGGTAGTATAACCTTTATCATCATCGTTGCGTCGCACTCTTGTACAGTTGGTTTAAATTGATCATCGCAATAACAAAAAAATGGATTTTTCTAAGCATAAAAATATTACCTGTTACGGGTTAGGGGTATGAATATCAGAAGCAGATTAAGACGACATCCTGAAGTGCATACCGGCGCTTTGAACGATATATTGTTCATCCTGTTATTGTTCTTCCTTATTGTATCAACCTTGGCCA
>JANPIA010000432.1:0-16800 GCA_031424735.1 Segetibacter sp. | reverse complement strand
GCTGAACTTTTTTTATGCCTGCACCGAAACATTCTTTGCGGGTACACCCACTAAAACGGCATTATCGCCGGCATCTTTCATTACACAGGCGCAGGCACCAATGGTAACTTTTTTGCCCAGGGTAAGCGGACCCATGATGACTGAATGAACCCCCATTGTGCAGGAGTCGCCTATAGTAATAACAACGTTATTTTTATAACCTCGATTACCTATAACGTTGCCGCCGGCAAGCGTTAAGTTTTTACCTATCGTACTTCTGCCCGAAATAACGTTACCCAACGATGAATGAAGAATTAACAAACCTGGACCAACATCTGCCTGGTAATGAATTTCGCTGTTGCTGTAGAAATAAAACAAATTAAGAATTGGAAGAAGCACGATACGTGCAACCTGCCATACTTTTCCAAACGATAAATACATTCCTCTTTCGAACCTATAGAGTGCCACGGCAACAAATTGCCGCGATAGCCATATGTAGATATACCGTGCTTTATTTTTACCGACAAGCCGCCTGCAATCCGTAAAAAAGCAACTTAGTTGTTTTATCATGCATCGGTTTTTGGTAAGATGGCCAAAGAATAATTTTTAGGAAACTGGAATTCACCAACGAAACTTTCGGGAAAGATGCCATACACCGTGCTGCCCGAACCAGACATGGAGGCATATAACGCGCCTAATGTATATAACGTCCTTTTTATCTCTTCCATTTCAGGATATAATTTGAAAACAGTTTTTTCGAAATCGTTTACTAAGTCTTCCTTCCAGGTAGCAATAGGTTGATGAACGATTTGAGAGACAGATTTTACTGGATTGGCTGGTTGTACACTGGCAAATGCAGCCGCTGTTGAAATATGAATGCCCGGGTTAACCAAAACAAATGTAAATGTTGAAAGATCAAGTTTAATCCTATTCATCATTTCACCTCTGCCAGTAGCATATACAGGCTTATTCAAAATAAAAAACGGACAATCGCTCCCCAGTTGAAGTGCATAATTAATTAATGTTTCTTCTGTTAAACCCAGTTGAAAATGTTCGTTTAACATCTGCAACATAAATGCACCATCGGCGCTGCCACCCCCTAAACCGGCACCCATAAAAATTGCTTTATGCAAATGGATTTGTAACGGCGAAAGGTTGGGAAAATCTTTTTTTAATAAATGATAGGCTTTAAAACAGAGGTTGTTTTCAGGAGCGCCGTCAACGCTTAGTCCGGTTGAGGTGAAGGCCAATTCATTTGCCGGAACAAACTCCAGGGCATCTTTTAAATTTACCGGGTAAAAAATGGTTTCAATGTCGTGGTAACCGTCTGCCCTTTTTTGGATAATATTGAGACCGAGATTGATTTTAGCGTTTGGGAAGGAGATCATAGAACCGGGATTGGGACGAGGGGTTAAGATTACCAAAGACTTTTTATGCTTACACCGGTTAACTCTACGAACTAAAAAAACCGGTTACTTCCGTTTGTTAATTTCATCTCTGATAGAAATAGCCCTGATGTAATCCTCCTGCTCCAACACTTCATTTAATAAATTATTCAATTCTTCCAGGCTTAAACCACTCAAATCATCTCGGCTGCCGGTTTCCGACACGGTGGCGGTTGTAGTGAGCGAGCCTTTTTTCTTTTTGCCGGGCGTGTCGTCCATTAAAATTCCGGCGCTTTCCAAAATATGATCGTAGGTATAAACGGGGCAGCCAAAGCGAACAGCTAATGCCAGCGCATCACTGGTGCGGCTGTCAATTTCTACGGTATCGTGATCGTTTACACAAACAAGTTTCGAGTAAAATATACCTTCCTGCAGGTCGCTGATAACAATCTCCTGCAATTCAACACTAAAAGCGTTCATGAAATTTTTGAGCAGGTCGTGCGTAAGAGGGCGGCTGGGTTGCATACGCTCCAGGGCAACTGCAATTGCCTGCGCCTCAAAACCACCAATCACAATTGGTAACCTCCTAAGGCCATTTACTTCCCCTAAAACCACTGCATACGAATGTGTTTGTGTAATGCTGTGCGAAAGGGCTACGATTTCCAATTCAATTTTCTTCATACCTGCAGTTGTGTCTTCAAGTTTTAACAGCGCAAATGTAAAGATTTACGGTTTGTTAGTTCTTTTTTTCGAATTGAATATAGTGCTAAGATAAATTTATAGGAGAAATGATTTTTCAGCCAAGAAATTTTGGCAGTGAATGCATTTGAACTAAGTTACCACGCTACTATTAGTTTATTACATTTGCAATCCTTTAAATTATAATTGCTACACTATTATATGATCAATATAACTTTTCCAGATGGCGCTGTCAGGCAATACCAACGAGGTTCTTCGGCTATGGATATTGCCAAATCAATTAGTGAAGGTTTAGCCAGGAAATTGCTTGCCGCAAAGGTGAATGGCGAAGTTTGGGATCTGTCACGTGGTATCGAAACGGATGCTGAACTAAAACTATTAACGTGGGACGATATTGAAGGTAAATCAACCTTCTGGCATTCATCAGCGCACTTAATGGCTGAAGCCCTGGAGGCAGTTTTTCCGGGTGTGAAGCTGGGAATTGGACCCGCAATTGAAAAAGGTTTTTATTACGACGTTGACTTAGGCGACCGGCAGATTACGGAAGATGACCTGCGATTGATTGAAATAAAAATGGCCGAACTCGCCAAAGGCAATAGCACTTTTCTTCGCAAGACGGTTAGCAAAGCTGAAGCAGTACAATACTTTACGGATAAAGATGATGAGTATAAGCTCGAATTAATTGATGGACTCAACGATGGGGAAATTACTTTTTATACCCAGGGAAATTTCACAGATCTCTGCCGTGGTCCGCATATACCTGCAACCGGTTCAATTAAGGCAATAAAGCTTACCAGTATAGCCGGCGCATATTGGCGAGGCGATGAAAAACGTAAAATGCTTACCCGTATTTATGGCGTGACTTTTCCCAATCAAAAGGAGTTGGATGAATACCTGTTGTTATTGGAGGAAGCAAAAAAGCGGGATCATAGAAAGTTGGGAAAAGAGCTCGAACTTTTTACCTTCTCCGAAAAGGTTGGTTTGGGTTTACCCCTTTGGTTGCCAAAAGGAGCCATGCTTCGCGAAAGATTACAGCAATTTATGCAAAAAGCACAAATGGATATTGGCTACCTGCCTGTAATTACACCGCACATCGGACATAAAAATTTATACGTAACCAGCGGTCATTACGAGAAGTATGGTAAGGATAGCTTTCAACCGATAAAAACGCCGGTTGATGGAGAAGAATTTTACCTGAAACCGATGAACTGCCCGCATCATTGTGAAATCTACAAATCATCGCCACGCAGTTATAAGGATTTGCCGTTGAGGCTTGCCGAGTTTGGAACAGTCTATCGTTATGAGCAACATGGCGAGCTGCATGGCTTAACAAGAGTTCGTGGTTTTACCCAGGACGATGCGCATCTTTTCTGTAGACCCGACCAGGTAAAAGAAGAGTTTAAGAAAGTTATTGATCTTGTTTTTTATGTCCTCAACTCGCTGAGTTTTAAAGAATACACGGCGCAAATTTCATTAAGAGATAAAGTAGATAGAAGCAAGTATATAGGTGATGATGCGAATTGGGTAATAGCCGAGCAAGCTATCATTGAATCGGCGCAGGAGAAAGGTTTGAAGACGGAGACTGTTTACGGCGAGGCTGCATTTTACGGGCCAAAACTTGACTTTATGGTGAAAGATGCCTTAGGCCGTAAATGGCAGTTGGGCACTATTCAAGTTGATTATAATCTTCCGGAAAGGTTTGACCTTACCTACATTGGGGAAGATAATTCGAAGCATCGCCCGGTAATGATCCACCGTGCGCCTTTTGGTTCGTTGGAAAGATTTACTGCGATCATTATTGAGAACTGTGCAGGCAAGTTCCCCTTGTGGCTCACACCCATGCAGGCCACCATTCTCCCCATTAGCGACAAGTTTTTGGAATACGCAGAGGAAGTGAAAAAACAATTGAAAGCCTCCGACATACGTGTGGACATTGATGATCGCAATGAAAAAATTGGCAAGAAAATTCGCGAAGCGGAGATGAAAAAAACACCTTATATGTTGGTTTTGGGTGAGAAGGAAATGAATGAGGGAAAAGTATCCGTCCGCCGGCAATCAAAAGGCGATATTGGAACAAAGACTGTTGCTGAACTTATTGCATTATTTAACGAGGAAATAGAAAGTAAAAGGGCATTTGAATAATTTGTTACTTTTACACATGTCATAATTGGTAACGCAATTAATAACTAATAAAACACAATCACCAAAAAAGAATTAATGGCAGTAAACCCAGGTTTTTACAGGGGAAGAAACCCCAATTTTAAAAGAGAAGTACCGCAGGAACATCGTACAAACCGGATGATCAGAATCCCGGAAGTCAGGTTGGTTGGAGAAGGAATTGAACCTGGCGTATATCCCACCGAAAAAGCTTTAGCCATGGCTGAGGCGCAGGGCTTAGACCTTGTAGAAATTTCACCCAACGCAGCACCTCCCGTTTGCCGTATCATCGATTACAAAAAGTTTTTGTACGAGAAAAAGCGGAAGGAAAAAGAGATGAAGGCAAATGCCAAGCAAAGCGAGGTTAAAGAAATACGTTTTACCCCGGGCACCGATGATCATGATTTTGACTTTAAATGTAAGCACGCTGAAAAATTTTTAAAGGATGGCAATAAAGTGAAGGCCTATGTTCAGTTTAAAGGAAGGGCTATCATGTTTAAAGACAGGGGAGAACTGTTGCTGCTAAAATTTGCCGAGCGTTTGGCCGAAGTAGGTGTTCTGGAAAGTATGCCGAAAATGGAAGGCAAAAGGATGTTGGTAATATTTGCACCCAAAGGACAAAAGAAAGCGCCTAAACAGGCACAGTAGATTTGACTACAGATTTTTAATACATACAGGCAGTGGCTCATCCACTGCTTTTTTTTATGCAAATCGATTTCATCAGGAGCTTTTGCCTAACGTTGCCACATGCCACTGAAGATATTAAATGGGGATCCGATCTCTGTTTTTGTATTGCAGGAAAAATGTTTTGCGTGGCCGGAATGGAGGAGGCCTGTAAAGTTTCGTTCAAATGCAGCGATGAAGAATTTAATGCACTAACAGAGCGAGACGGGATAGTGCCTGCACCTTATATGGCAAAACATAAATGGGTAATGGTGGAACTACCATCTGCTTTATCCAAACAGGAATGGGATGATTGTACCAGTTGGTGATGGCTAAATTGCCAAAAAAAATCCTGAAAGAATTGATTGCATATTGAATTCAATAGTCTAATCAAGCTTACATAAAAGCTACCTGCAGTTAAACCACAGGTAGCTTTAAAATTGTTCACAAATTACTTTTTCGATCCAAGTTGCTTCAGCAATTCTTCGGCAGCAACTTTAAGTTGAGTATCCTCGCCGGATGTGATCCAGTCAATGCGGTTCTCTACCAGGATATCCGGAACGGCCGGTCCTAACTCTTCATTTTTATCGGTGGCTTTAACAAACCAACCCCTGCCGGGCAACCGAACCGTAGAACCATCCAGCAATACTTTTGCCCCCGTAGAAATAACAGAACCATTGGTTGGCATGCCCACTAATTTCCCGATACCAAGTTGCTTAAAGGCATGTGAAAATATTTCGGCGTTGGAATAGCTTCCTTCGTTGCAAATGGCAATGGAAGGTTTTAACCAGGCTGCATAAACCAGGCGTTCACCCACCGGGTAATTATCGCGAAACTTCAATTTGTCGCGCTCTAAATCTTCGCTGGCGCCACGCGGTATGGTATAGGCGTGTTGTTTATAATTCAGCACACTCATCAGGTAGTCGGTTGTAGAACCACCGCCGTTATATCTTACGTCGATTATCAACCCATCTTTACCATAACCTGCCGATGCAAATTCCCTTTCAACCGATTCAAAGCTGGGTAAACTCATCGCCTGAATGTGTATGTAGCCAAGCTTTCCGTTCGAATATTTGTCAACCAGTTTTCTGCGGTTTACCACCCATTCATGGTAAAGAGGATCTGCCAAAGAAGCGCCGGGCCGAATTACCACTTCGCGTATTTTGTTATCGGTTCCTTTAACGGTAAGTAATACCTTTTCATTTACCTGCCCTGTTAAGTGACCATAAAAATTTTCGCTTTCGTTTACGGCTTCGCCATTCACACTGTTGATAATGTCGCCTTCATAGAGGCGGCTGGCAGTACGACTTGAAGCGCCATCCGGTATTACGCGAATTACTTCCATTCCTTCTTTTACAGGCGTTAGTTCTGCCCCTAACAAACCTGAAACTTCCCGTTGCGTTTCTATACGTTCGGCGGCTACAAAACCCATATGACTTGAGTTTAGTTCGCCCAACATCAGGTTGAACATATCGCGGAAGTCGTTACTGGATGATGCGGTTATGGCACGTTCGCGGTATTTATCGTGCAAGGCCTTCCAATTGTAGCCGTGCATTTTGGGGTCGTAAAATTCGTCGCGAATAGTACGCCATGCTTCTTCAAATATTTGCGCCCTTTCGGCAGTAAAATCAATTCGCAGTTTAGCATTGTAGGGCAGTGGTTCAGTGAGGCCCGTTTTTACATCGATGCGCGACATGGAGCCACCACCTGCTGCCGCTCCACCACCGCCTGCGCCCTGTGCCTGCCTTGAAAAATAAAGGTATTTACCTTCGTTATCAAGGTTGAGATTTGCAGGATTTGATCCGGCCTTGGTGAGCTCTTTCAAATCCTTTCCGTCCCACTTTATACTGTAAAGGTCCCTTCCTTTTGCAGTGCTGGTTGTAGCGGTGTAATAAAAAGTTTGTCCATCTTTTGAGATAACAAATGCGCCCTCATCACCAGGAAAATTGGTTACCTGAACTGTTCTTTCGCTGATGCGGTCGAAATCAATTTTAACCGCTTTGTTTACTGATTTGGGGGAAGCTTTTGCCGCCGGCGCATCGTTGGTACCGGGCATATCCTGCCAGTCTTCGTTCACCTTTTCCCAATCTTCTTTTTTCAGCCATACAAACCAAACATCATCGCTCAGGTTGTTCCGTGCCGATATAAAACCAAGCTTTGAACCATCTGCGCTCCAAAAAGGACTCCTGTCGGTACGTGGGTGCATGGTTACATTTACCGGCTTTGCAGAATTGTCTGCAGGTTGAATATATATTTCAAAATTGGCATTTAGGTCCGTCATGGAATAAGCAAGCCATTTGTTATCCGGGCTCCATGCTATACCATTGGGTTCAGCCCAACTGTTACTGAGTATTTTTTCGTTCTTTAATTTCCCATCGTTGCCTATTTCAGCCACCACAAAAGTTCCTCTTCCTCTAACATAGGCTAACTTCTTTCCATCGTTGCTAACAACGGGCGACGTTTCATCTTCATCCGTATTCGTAACTGTTATGATCTTTGGTTTCAAGGTTCGGAAAAGGTTCACTTCCGTTGTATCTACCGAACGGACCATGTATAAGTTAAAGTTGCCACCCTCACGATCGGAAGTAAAGAATAAGGTTGAATCATTCATCCACGCAGGGCTCATGTCGCGGTATGGGTGATTTGAAATATTAACGCTCCGCGATTTTTCTTTGTCGGCCTCTTTTACAAAAACCTCACCCCGCAAAGTGTAAGCAATTAATTTTCCGTTGGGCGATAATGCGTATTCACTTGCTCCCATACTGAGCGTTTTCTGTTCAACCGGGTCAAGCCTGTCATCTGCACTAATTTGTACGTTTATTTTTTCCGATGAACCCTTGGCTGTTTTCATAAGGTACAAGTTCATATCCTTTTCGAAAACAATCGTTGACCCATCGCCCGAAATAGTAAAATGGCGGATGGCTTCGTCTTTAAATGAAGTGATCTGCTGTGGCTTAGCCGAACCTTTGCCGTTCTCATCAATTCCGATATTGTAAAGATTGTAAGTGCCGCTTATTGAACTCAAAAAGTAAAGCAAATTGTTGCCACTCCATTGTGGCATGATGTCGTTGGTTTCAAACAATGGCAGCTTTGTGTACGATTTGTTTTTTGTATCGAGTATCCAAATTTCCCTGTTGGCGGAGCCTTTGTAATCCTCGCGGGCCGCCGGGTTGCTTTGTCCCCGAACGAATGCTATAAACCTTCCGTTGGGTGAAGTAACCGGTTCAAAACCCAGCACGTCGCTAATGCGGCGTTCCGTGCCGCCCGTGGGTTGCACCGAATACATTTCGGGCTGACCTTCAATTTGCCTGAACTCGCGAAAAGTTGTAAACACAATTTGATTGGGCTGCATCCAGCTTGCAACATTGTCCGCTGCCGAATGATAGGTTAATCTTTTTGGCATTCCGCCATCAACGGGTATGGTATAGATATCGTTGTTGCCATACCTCGCCCCTGAAAACGCGATGCTCTTTCCATCGGGACTAAACACGGGGTTACTTTCATACGCTTCATGTATAGTAAGCCGCGTAGGTTTGCCGCCTGAAGAAGGTAACGTCCAAATATCTCCCTGGTACGAAAACGCAATCATCGATCCATCTTTATTAATAGCAGGATGCCTTACCAATAAATTATTCTGTGCGGATAAGGCAAAGCTTAATACGCATAAAAATAGAGACATACAGGTTTTTAGTTTCATAGATTTTATTTGATGAATCGATTATGGGATAAAATTCAATATCAGCATTTTTGCTGAAAATTACATTCTATTGTTTTCAAACGGATAGATTACGGGCAACAACAAAGAAGGAATTGCTCGGTTATTTAAAAAGGATTGGTTGCCCATACATTGGCTTCGGGTATAAATCCAACATCGCTCATAGAAAGCATTGCATGAATTACCTGCGCAACTTCAGTACCCTTTAGTTTTCTTTCAACGTTGTCTGGTTTGTAACCAAGTTCTGCAAGAAAGTTTGTGATCACCTCGCTGGGGTTTACCTGCATTACCCTGATGTTATATTTACGGAGTTCCGCCTGCCAGCACATGGTCAGACCCGATAAAGCCGCCTTGCTGGCTACGTAGGCTGAGCCATTTGCAAAACCCCGTACCGCACCCATGGATGCAATGTTGATGATGTTGCCGTAATTTTTTTGGATGAAATGTTTTGCGGCGTGTTGTCCGCAAAGAAAGGCGCTCCTGGTGTTGGTCTCCCATATCCTTGTAAAGTCGTCCGCAGTAGTTTCTATTAAAGATCCCATAAAGCCAATGCCGGCATTGTTGACCAATACATTTAAATCGCCGAGTGTTTTGAGGGTGAATTCAAACAGTGCATTGATATCTGCCTCCACCGAAACATCAGCCCTGAAACCAAAAACACCAAGTTCTGCCGCCGCCTGTTGTATGGTCTCTTCATTTCTGCCACAAATAACAATTTGTGCACCGTGTGCTTTAAGCAGCTTCGCCGTTTCATAGCCTATTCCGGAGCTTCCTCCGGTAATTAAAACGTTAGCATTTTGCAGGTTCATATTTTTTATTTAGAAGTGATAACCATGTGTAAGTTACCTTAACAGGGATGAACGCAAACTTGTTTAAACAGGCGTTATTTTTTGGATTAAACGGGGCAGGTAATTCAGTTTCTATTAATCTCTCCGTGGACCATTTCCGCCAAAGTTGCCATTGCGTCTATCACCTTGTCCGCCCCTTTCACCGTCCTGGCGGTTGAAACCTTTACCGGCAAACTTTTGCAGGCGCAGATTAAACGAAAGCATGAAGTATTTTCCAAGGCGGTTGTTCTGATAATCGGTCACGGTGGTTCCGTTTACTTCGCGTGAAATGCCGGTGTTCTGGTTAAACAGGTCGAAACCTTGCAAGCGAAGGAGGCCGGCATTACCCTTTAAAAAACGGCGTTCAACATACATGTTCAATAATGTGGGGTTAATGTTCTTTGAACTCAGATAGCCGGTATTATATGTTTTATTTAAGTCGTAACCAAGCGTCCAGTTTTTAAGAAAATAGTTCTTACCATTCAAACCAATGTTCAACGATCTTACTTCAGTTTTGTTAGTAAACGTTGTATAGCGGGTAACCGTTTTATTAATGGAATAGGTTGAATTGAGGTCTACTTCAATGATGTCCTGCAAGTCTAAACGCAGCCTCGCACCGGGTCGTAACGTCCAGTTATAGCCCGTATTTTTCTGGTTATCAGTAAACGAAATATTGTTGTCGTAACTACCGTTCGCATTAACACTCGCTGTAAACTTCTTATTAAAAAATGGTTTTGAATACGACGCATTTGCGTTGAAACCATAGAAGCCATTTGTGTTGAGGTAGGAAGTGGTTCTTCCGGTGCCTAACGGATCGTTTACACGGCTCGAAACAATTTTATTCTGCGTTTGATCGAAGGAGATGTTGGTGAAAAGCGAGGTACCTTTTAAAATACCCACCTTGTTATATTGTAAACTAAAGCGGTTGGTGAACTCAGCCTTCAGGTTAGGATTTCCGGTAACGATGTTCTTAATGTTTGAGCTGTCGCTTACCGGCTGCAACTGTGCAAAACCCGGTGCCCTGCTGCTTCCGCCATAGGTGGCAGTAAGTGAATGGCTTCGCGCAAAATTATATACGAAACGGGCATTGGGTGCTATATTAAAATTCTTTACCGTGGTTGTTATTTTTCTGCCGAGGTCGTTGCCTACTAAATTAGATGGCTGGGCAATAACGCCCACTGAGTAGTTGTATTTTGTTTTGAACGTGTGCAGGTTTAAGCCGTAGCGGTTGGTTATAAAATGATAATCATAATCGTTGCTCTGTTTATTATTTCGTGTCTTTGTTCCGGTGAGTGCATCAAAATCATCAACACTCCGTGTACTCTTTGTGATAGAATTGTTCCAGTTATAACTAACCTCAACGGCTGTATAGCGGCTAATGGGTTCGGCATAGGATGCACGAATGTTTGTGGTGGAGTTTACATTGTTATTGCCAATAAACTGGTATTGGTTTAACTCGTTGCTAAACGGCAACGCACCCGTTGAATCAACGTTGAAATAATTGTTTTGAGATATCCTGTCCTGCTCACGGGTGGAGTGATCGTATGTTCCGGACAAACTAAAATTCCTTCCCTTTTTTGAAAATTTATGGTTGAATAACACGTCGGTTCCATAGGATGGAGAAGTGGAGTTGCCTTGCGAATTACTTTTGTTGCTGGTAAAATACTTTGCCTTATTTATCTGAGAAATCCCATCACTTTGGGCTGAAGACTTCGCATAAGAAAAATACGGAGTGATCTTTAAATAATTGGCCGTATCCATTTTGTATTCAAGGTTCCATGTTAAGCGATGGTTTTCGCTTTTTGTACGGCTGTTGTTTATCCTGTTGGTTGTTACATTATTTAACGGGTTAAAATCCTGTTGAAAGGAAGTGCCGAACGTATTGTTAGTTCTTCCGGAAAAACTGTAGCTGCCAAAGCTGGTAATCTTCTTTCCCCAGGTATCCCGGTAGTTTAAACCGATCGATTGCATATATGTTGTACCATCGCCGCCGCCGCCCCGGTCGCCTCCACCAAAGTTTGCGCCTCTTGCGCCACCGCCCCTGCCACCTGCGTTAAAATTAAAACTGTTTGCATTGGTATTATTAAGAGAAGCAACTAATGAAAGTTGGCGGTCTTCTTTAAAGTTGTTAGCAGATATTCTTGCAGCGTATCTTTCTTCGGTTCCGGCAGCCAGGTTTCCATTACCAAAGTTTCCCTTGTTCTTTCCTTTTTGTATGTTGATGTTAAGTATTTTTTCAGACTCGCCTTCCTTTATTCCGGTCACGTTCGCCCTGTCGCCATAATCATCAATTATCTGTATGTTGTCGATAATATCTGCCGGTAAATTTTGCGTAGCTGTAATAATATCACCACCAAAATAATCTTTGCCATTTACCCTCAGCCTTTTAACTTCTTTACCCTGCGCGGTAACATTACCATCCTTATCAACCGTTACTCCGGGTAACTTTTTTATTACATCTTCTACCGGCGCGCCTTCCCTAACCTTGTAGGCACTTGCTTTATATTCCACCGTATCTTCTTTAATAATTACAGGGGTTACACTAACTACCACCACCTCGTTCAACTGGTTTATTTGCACTTTAAGTTTAATAGGATCGATAATAAAAGCGGTACCAGTACTGCTGCCAATGGCATATTGCTGGGAGAAACTTTCATAGCCAATGGTGGTAGTTGTTATTAGGAAGGAGGTAGAAGTAACTGCTGGAAACCTGAACTTTCCGGTTGCATTGGTTACCGCGGTTACACTGTCGGTAGCTGATTTTAATTTTACGTATACATCGGCGAGAGGTGCACCCACCGTATCTGCAATACTTCCGCTTACAACCCGTGATTGTGCTAAGGTGTTAAATGCAATAAACAACATCGAAAATATAAGTAGACTTCTTTTCATTTAAACAACATTAAAAAGGTGAATAACCCGTAATCGGTTAAATGTAGAGCGGCAAACGTTGCTTCAATCATTTTATCGGTAAACGAAGAACGTAAATATATGAGGGGGTTAATTTTACCGGTAATCACTTTTTAAGTGTCGGCACACAATGGGTTGAAACAAAAACAGCCTGCAAAAAATTGCAGGCTGTTGTATCGTTTATTCGAAAAAATTAAAATCTTTCCAGCTTACTAAAAAAGAAGTCTCCTTCAATTTGGGCATTCTCATCACTATCGCTTCCATGTATTGCATTTTCACCAATGGAGCGGGCAAACTTTTTTCGAATACTTCCATCTTCTGCCTGTGCAGGGTTGGTTGCACCAATTAAAGTTCTGAAATTACCTACCGCATTTTCCTTTTCCAATATCGCCGCTACAATCGGACCACTACTCATAAACTCTACCAGTTCACCATAAAAAGGGCGCTCTTTATGCACCTCGTAAAATTCACCTGCTTTTTCAGCACTAAGCTTTGTCCACTTCATTGCTTTTATAGAGAAGCCAGCTTGTAATATCTGGTCTAAAATTGCCCCGGTATAGCCTGCAGTAGTAGCGTCGGGCTTAATCATTGTAAAAGTTCGGTTGCTCATATTCAGTTTTTTTATTTGCCGGGCAAAAGTAAAGGTTAAAGCATTTAATGCGGTAAAATTTAATAAAACGTTGGCAGCTCAGCCAAATCTTTTTTGCCGTTGTAAATCAAATAAATGAATTTTGCGCCCTTTCTATGCAATCTATACAAGCGTTTTACAACCAGGTAGCCATTCCCAAAAAAGTAGTGATCACCACTCACCAAAAGCCAGATGGCGATGCCATGGGATCATCGTTAGGGTTGTATCATTTCCTTCGTATGTTTGGTCATAGTGTTACAGTGATTTCTCCAACCAATTGGGCCAGTTTTCTAAAGTGGATGCCCGGCTGCAACTCGGTAGTTGATTTTGAATTTCAAAGGGATAAAGCGGTTAGTATTTTAAACGAAGCCGAGTTATTGTTCTGTCTCGATTTTAATGTTCTGCATCGAACCAAGAACATGGAAAGCTTTATTGCCGCATTGGATTGCACCCGTATATTAATTGACCACCACGAGCAGCCTCAAGTAGAAGCATTCCACTATGGAATAAGTAACCCTGCAAAAAGCTCCACTGCCGAAATGGTGTACGACTTTATTGTGGATAGCGGGAACAGTGATAAAATAAACAAGGAGATTGCCGAATGCCTGTACGCGGGTGTGATGACGGACACCGGTTCCTTTCGTTTTACATCGGCGAAGGCGAGTGTACATACAATGGTAGCCCAATTAAAACAAACGGGCTTTAACCATACACTTGTGCACGAGAACCTGTACGATAATTTTTTAGAGAACAGGCTACGCTTTACCGGGCATGTATTACTTAACCGGATGGAAGTATTTTATGAATACAACACAGCCATCATGGCAATTTCAAAACAAGACCTTTTG
Source organism: Segetibacter sp. (assembly GCA_031424735.1). Taxonomy (GTDB): domain Bacteria; phylum Bacteroidota; class Bacteroidia; order Chitinophagales; family Chitinophagaceae; genus Segetibacter. The sequence goes on along the minus strand of JANPIA010000432.1, from coordinate 2,989 downwards.
CGCTTTCATATACGAACGGGCGATACCGAAGGGTTAGTGAACTACCTGCTTACTATACAGGGTATGAAGCTGGCAGCCTTGGTTATTGACCGCGACGAGGAGAGGAAATGGAGCTTTAGAAGCAAAGGCGATTTTGACGCGAACACTTTTGCACGTTTACACTTTGAGGGGGGCGGACATTTTAACGCCGCCGGTGGCAGAAGCAGCGACTCGCTGGAAAACACCGTTAAAAAATTTAAACAGGTAATAAAAGAATACGAAATACAATTACAGTAATTATGAAACAGTTATTAAGCATTTTAAGTGTAGCCCTTATTATTGCCTCGTGCAATACTAAATATGAAAAGACCAAATCGGGACTGGCTTACAAAATTTTTAAAGGCAATGCAAAAGAAAAGCTGAAGCCCGGGCAGATTGTAAAGATCAATGGTAAGGTTACCATAGCCGGCAGGGATACGGTTTTGTTTACAACTTATGGTCGCCTGCCCGAGTATTTTGTGTTTGATACCACTGCAAAAAACACGCACGACTTTAATGAGGTATTGAAATTTTGCGGGGTCGGAGATAGCCTGGTTACCATAGCTCAGGTTGATACCCTTGCCAAAAGAGGTGCTTTACAATACAACGATTTTTTGAAAAGGAGAGATCAGATTGTAACCACCATTAAAGTATTGGGCGTATTCGCCAGCGAAGAAGAGAAAGTAAAAGACCAGCAGGCTGAAGTTGAAAAAGAGAAAGCACGTGAAATTGCAGATGTGCAGGCTTATATAACCAAAAATAATATCAAAGCAGAAAAAACTGCAACCGGTGTTTTTGTTGAGATAAAAAATGCTGGCAGTGGCCCAAAAGCCGACACCGGTAAGCAAGTAAGCGTAATGTACCGCGGTACACTTTTAAAAACAGGTGTTGCCTTCGATAGTAATTTGGATACTTCGTTTCATCATACAGAACCGTTCGTGTTTGTTAACGGAACACATCAGGTGATACCTGCATGGGAAGAAGCCATGCCTTATTTTGGTACCGGCGGATCAGGCAGAATTTTTGTTCCGGCAATTATGGCTTACGGACCAGGAGGAAAAGGACCAATTCCCCCTTATTCGCATTTGATATTTGACATTGAAGTGAAGAGTGTTGGCGAAGCGCCTAAGCAGCAACCGCAGCAACAACAAATGGATCCTAAAATGCTGGAGCAATTGCAGAAGCAAATGCAGCAACAGCAGCAACAGCAGCAACATTAATAAAATTGTTGAAAATGATAATGAAACCCCGTAAGGGGTTTTGTTATTTAGGAAAGGTTGTTTGCGTATAGTATGTGATTATGAAGAGTGCTTACGTTATTTTCTGTAAGCCTTCACCAGCTTAACCGCTTCAACGGCTTCCTTCACATCGTGTACACGTAAAATAGATGCACCGTTTAGTAATGCGATTGTATTGAGTACACCTGTCCCGTTCAATGCTTCTGATGGAGAGATGCCAAGTGGCTTATAAACAGTTGACTTGCGCGATAATCCAACCAGCACGGGTTTATCAAATATTTTCAATGCCTCCAAATTTCGTAACAATTCAAAATTATGTGGGATGGTTTTACTAAAGCCAAAACCTGGATCAATAATGACATCATAGATACCTGCCTGTTTGCACAATTCCATTTTTTCAATAAAATGATCAACCACTTCCAATGCAATATTTTGATAGCTGGCATTTGCCTGCATGGTTTGCGGAGTACCCTTCATATGCATACAGATGTAGGGCACTTTAAGTTGAGCCACTGTTGTCAGCATATTTGCATCAAGGCTGCCACCACTAATATCATTCACTATACATGCACCGGCTTCAACCGCGTAGCGGGCCACTGTTGAGTGGAAAGTATCAATGGAAATAAGTGCCTGGGGAAAGTGCCTGCTAATAATTTCGACCGCTGGTAATATTCGTTGTAATTCCTGGTCAGCAGAAAGCGCCTCACTGCCGGGGCGGGTGCTTTGTCCGCCAATGTCGAGCAAGGTGGCACCGGCAGCCAACATTTTTTCAGCCTGTTCTATAACGGCATTGCTGGTTGTTGCACGGCTACCTTCGTAAAATGAGTCGGGTGTTGTGTTAATGATACCCATAACAACAGGCACGTCAATAACCAGTAATCTGCCTTTACAATTCAAAGTGAACATTGGTGGCTTTCCTTTATTTTTGAAGCCAAAGGTAGGGGAGTTGTGAGTTGTGAGTTGTGAGTTTGGAAATGACGAAGACACAAAGGGCACAATGTTTCACAAAGGCTTTATGCAAATTTCTCACTTGATGCGCGGAGGTTTTCTTTATTAAAGTGCCTATTACCACAATACCCATTACCATAATAACCGATAGCTATCTTTCCAATATGAATACTGATCTCCAATACGATGAAGTTGCAAGACGATGTGAAGATATCTTTACCAAGAAAATAAAAGACTATGGAACCTCCTGGCGTGTGCTGCGAATGATATCTATTGTCGACCAGGTTTTTATCAAAGCCCAACGCATCCGCACCATCCAGGAAAAGAAACAGCAAAAGGTAGTGGATGATATTACCGGAGAATTTATTGGCATCGTCAATTATGGGGTCATCGCCTTAATTCAACTTGAATTAAATGAACCCTCCGTAGAGGATTTGAAGTTGGACGTTGCTGCAAAACTTTACCAGAAACATATTGACTCCGTTAAGAAACTAATGGAAGACAAAAACCACGATTACGGTGAGGCATGGAGGGAAATGAGCCAGGAAAGTTTTGTAGACCTTATATTGGTAAAGCTGCTTCGCGTACGCCAAATATTGGCGAATGATGGCAAAACCATTATTAGCGAAGGTGTTGATGCCAACTTTGCCGACATCATTAATTATGCATTATTTGCACTGATACTTATTAACGAAGGAAAACATTAACATGAAAGCTATACTAACCGCAGCAAGAATAATTGTAGGATTACTGTTCATTTTTTCGGGGCTTGTAAAAGCAAACGA
>JANPIA010000431.1:0-5166 GCA_031424735.1 Segetibacter sp. | reverse complement strand
AGTAATAACCGAAATCAATACGGGCAGAATTTGCTGCACCATCACTGTAACTATACGTTTTACCGTCTACCGTGGAATAATAATTTTTATTGGTTTTATTAATGCTGTCTGGAACCTGAAGTATCCTGTAACTCCAGAAATTGAAATCCGGTGCAACAGTCACTTTAAATAGTTTTAACCCGTCGCCCATAAAAATGGCTCTGCTGTCTCTCGCCAATACCCTGTAGGCATAATCGCCTGGTATACTATCTGCACTGTATCCTTTTACCAGCGAAAAAGTTTTTTTATCCGCAAATGCATTTAACCTGAAGGTATCTATCCTCACCCCATTTTTCTGAATTTCTACATACGACATGTCGGTAGGTGAAGTGATGGTGAAGTCAAAATAAATGCTGTCTTTCGGATTAACCGTTACATCGCCAGTTACGAATTTAGGACCGTTGCTGCGGTACTCAACAGTAACTTTAAAAGAGTCCACCGCCTCCACTTTCTTTTTGCAGCCAAAAAGAATTAATCCGAAGGCAAGTAATCCTAAAATATTATTTTTCATATGAAGTCAATTTATAGTAATGAGTTATTGAAGCGGGTCAAAAGTTCCATTAATCCAACCTTGTGTTTGCTCTATTGTGAATGAATTTTGGCTGAAAAAATTTGGCAAGGCATAGAAATAATATTTAGCAGGTATGTTAATTACATTCGATCCTTCAATGGATGCAATAGTTCCCGGAGTTGTATAGATGGAGGAATAAACTACGGGGTTATTCAGGTTAGCAGTGTCCCTCGGCCTAACACCAAAAGCATCAGGTGCGTCAATGTATATTCTGCCCGCAACAGGAGGGCTCGGAAGAGTACCTGCTACATATGGCAACTTTACAGTCAATCTGTACGACTGGCGTGCTGAGATAAGTCCGAAGTTCCGGGTTCTTCTCACATCCCAGTAACGCTTTGCTTCCATGGCAAATTCAACCATCCTTTCATTTAATATCAAACTCCGCATGGATGGGATATCGGCAGCAACGGACAAACCATAGTCAAACGCCCCGGCAACAATACCTGCCCGCTGGCGTATAAGTCGAACCATGTTTTTTGCTTCAGCCAGCTTGCCCGTCTCATTGGCGCATTCTGCAAGGTTTAATATTACTTCAGCAAATCTCATTTCTATCCAATCCATACCATTACCTCCACCCGACGTAGTATAAACAGAAGCTGCAGCAGTAAGGGTGGGGTTCGTAATTCTCTTGCAATAAAAGCCTGTAGCAATTGTTCCGGAGGGTTCATCGGGAACGCCTGTATGAGTCCATTGTTTGCGGGTAGCTTTCCCGCTCAAAGGCCAGGCTGCCCCGTTGTAAGCAATGGAAGCTTCAAAACGCGGATCCCTGTTTTGCCAGAACATAACACTGTTGTAGCCCGAAGAAGCATGCGTAACCGGTAAACCATTACTCATGGTATAGGCTTGTACGAGGTTCCAGGTGGGTTGGTTTGAACCGCTTGCCCCATCTGTTTCCGATCTAGGACGGGTAATTTGTTCTGTAGTATGCCCCATATCCCTGGCTGTACTATATTTTCTTACCAACAGTATCTCGGCATTGTCTTCTACTGTAAAAATATTTGCGTAAACCGGAAATAACGAATACCCATCTGACAGGCATTGGTTATAAGCCGCAAGGTTAGCCTGGTAAGCATCTTCCCACCGTGTAATAATATTGGTGGGGTTAAATTGCGCGCTTGCCCAATACATCAGCACTTTTCCTTTCATAGCCGATGAAGCCGCCCTGGGTATCCGTCCCTTTTCGGCTGTTGACCAGGTTATGGGTAGGTAGGCTGTTGACGAATCCAGGTCTTTTACAATTGCTGCAATACATTCACTCGTTTTGGATCGGGGAACATTCAATTCGTCTTCAATGGTCTGCGATTTTAATACTAGTGGCACGCCGCCATATAAACTAACTAATTTGAAGTAAGTAAAAGCCCGCAGAAAGAAAAACTGCCCTTTCAAAATTGTTTTGGTAGCATCTGGCAAGGTGCTGGTATTGAGACCTTCAATGGCCAAATTACACCGACGGATATCAAAATAGCGATTTGATGTAATTCCATTTGCCGTGCCCATATCGGTAACGGAATTTTCCACTAAAGTACCATACAGGAATGCTGTATTGGCATTATTAGACTCATCAGAGGTATTGTGCAAACTGCCCGGTGTAGGAAACGGCGGCATTATTAACGCATAGGTTCTGTTTAAAAACAAGCCTACCGCTCCTTCATCGTTCCATATCCTGGAGTCGATCCCCTGCGGGTCTTCGATATCAAAAAATTCAGCATCTTTTTTACAGGCGGAAATAACAGTGAACATTGCAAGGGTGGCTATCACCATTATTTTTCCTGTATTCTTTAAATAGCTCATAATATTTTTTTTATTTAATAACAAGCAATACGGTTTATAAACTTGCATTGATACCCAGTGAAAGAGTCCTTAGCGTTGGATAGGTACCAAAGTTTGACGTGTAGGGATCTTTATATTTTAATGGGTTAACAATGTTCCACAGGTTGGTGCCTGTAAGCATAAACTTTAAATCGGGAATACCGTATTTGGCTGAGAGTGTTTTGGGTAACTGGTAGGAAATAACCATATTATTTATCCTGCTCTGTGTACCATTGACTGCCCAGAAAGTTGAGTTGGCGCTTATTAACGGAGCATCCGCTCTCGGGAATTTGCCATCCGGATTCTCCGGCGACCAATGATCTGCCCAGAATTTGGGTGCATTCCGTACAGTGGTAGGTGGTATCCTTGAATCCGCATCGTACAAACGCTTACCACCAATGGAAAGGTTCATATTGGTTGACAATTTGAAACTCTTGAAAGTGACACCAAACGTTATTCCAAAGCCAATGGTAGCAGCTGTTTTATCAAACATCAGCGTGGCATCGCCTGCTTCCGTAATTTGACCGTCGCCGTTTATATCTTCAAAATCCATAAAGCCAACCTGCGGTTTTACGCCTCCAATCAGGTAATTTGGATTTTTGGAAAGAAGCGCATCAACATCTGCCTGCGTTCTCAAAATTCCTTTTGCTTTATAGCCAATGTTAGTGCTGTTATACCTTCGTGGATCGCGGCCATTGGCAATGCCCAACTGGTCGTTACCAAACTGACCGAGGAAAGCTTCATTATAAAACGCCTGCACCAGTTGGCTGTTGGTAATTCCAAAGTTGGCATCTACATTAAAGCCCCAGTCTTTTCCAAACTTTCCGCGGTAGCCAACAGAAAACTCAGAACCCCAACTTAATTGTTGACCATAATTAATTACGGGCGGCGGTATACCTGCAGTAGCTGGGAACACACTGGTTGAATAAGTATCAAATCCATCGTAAGAATAACGCTGGTAAAATTCAGCTGTTATATTCACTTTGTTATTAAGGATAGCGGCATCAAAACCCACGTTCAGGTTACGCGCCTTTTCCCAACTAATAATTGGGTTTGGATAAATATTAGGATCCAATCCGCTGCCTGCTGCATTACCAAACAATATACCGGTAGTTTGTGTGTACCGCGATTCAAATAAACGATTACCAACCCTGTCTTCACCAGTTAAACCAAGGGTTGCCCGTAATTTTAGCGAGTTGATAAAACGGACATTCCTGAAGAAATGTTCATCACTTATTTTCCAGCCTACACCCACTGTTGGAAAAAAGCCCCACCTGTTTTCAGGTGCGAAATTCACAGAGGCATCGGCACGTCCAATGAACTCAACGAAATACCTGTTTTTAAAAGAGTAGTTGGCCCTGGAGATATAGGATCGTTTTGCAGTGATGAAAGCCTGGGGCGGTCTTACTACATCGTTTAAGGTAGCAAGTACGGAAGGATCGTTACTGAATGCCCAAAACTGATCGACCCCTGCAACTATCTGCGTATTTTTTGTTAGAAGAATATTACGGCTCTCCGATTCGCCCTGGTCAAACCCTACCATGATATCAAAGTCGTGATCGCGAACTTTTTTGCCATACGATAACATACCGATTAATTGATAGTTATCTGAAGTAGTAGTGCCTTCCTGGATCTGGTCGTTGTTTGCTACCCTTACCGTAGGACTTGCACCAGTGGTAGCCACCAGTTGATCGGAATACAATAAACTGTTTTGTCCGCGGCGTTGAAGGTTGGAAACAAAATAGGAGGCAAAATATCCTTTACCGGTAGCGTTCCTATTATTCTTACCATACTGTACCCTTGCTGTAAGCCCCTTTACAAATTTAGGCTTCCACTCCAACGATGCATTTACGGCAAGTCCCTGTGATTTATTATCCCGGTAAGAACCTGACCTGTGCACCCCTAAGAAACTCCAGTTTTGATTTTGCGGAGATGAATTATTCGCACCCTGGAATCCAACTAATTTGTCGCCAATAGTTACTGGTACCCATTTTGGGGTTAGGTATAGAGGGCGTATGGTTGCATCGTCTGTTTCTCCACTGGCACTTGAATGATTATTACTCTGCTCGCGGTTAAAATCCGTAGCAAAGCTAATGTTCGCCGTAAAACCTTCTGCCATCGTAGCATTCATGCCGGTGCGCAGGCTGTATTTGTTATTGGCAACTTCACCGTAATTGCCAGTCTCATTATAATAACTACCACCTGCAAAAAGGGTAACCTTATCGGTACCGCCCGAAACGTTTATGGTATGCCTTTGTACTTTACCATCTTTCCAAAAATAGTCGAACCACGACTTGTCTTCAATTCCTTTCAACGAGTCCAGGTCTGCCTGGGAAAAACGTGTGTTCAATGCTGCACCCTGCAACTCAAAGCCATCATTCAAATATTTGGCATGTTCATAAGCTGTCATCGTTTTAGGATTTACGGCTGGGGACGACTTTCCAAAATAAGCAGAGTAGGAAATTTTCGGCTTGCCTGCCTTACCTCTTTTTGTGGTAATCAGGATTACACCTTTTGCACCTGCTGCGCCATAAATGGCGGCAGAGGCATCTTTTAAAAACGTGATGTCTTCTATCTGGCTTGCATCAAGATTTTCAAAGAAATCTGCATTGGTTGACTGAAGCCATTGCGCTGGATTTGATATAATTCCATCAATAACAATCAGTGGTTGGTTGGTAACCCCTGTTGGAGAACCAGGAAATGTAATGGAGTTACGGATATTTATAGAAGTGGTTGAGCCGGGCTTG